>DASSQB010000617.1:0-8034 GCA_035702725.1 Terriglobales bacterium
AACGCCATTTCGCTGGAGTCCACGTCGTGGTAGCTGCCGTCGTAGAGGATAGCTTTGACGTCCACCATTTCGTAGCCGGCGAGCACACCGCCTTCCATGGCCTCTTTAATGCCGTGGTCCACCGGCTTGATGTACTCCTTGGGCACCGAGCCGCCGACAATGTCGTTGACGAACTCGTATCCCTTGCCCGGTTCCTGCGGCTCCAGCTTGATCTTCACGTGGCCGTACTGGCCGCGGCCGCCGGTCTGGCGGATGAACTTGCCTTCCGCTTGGGAGGGCTTGCGTATGGTCTCGCGGTACGCTACCTGCGGCTTGCCCACATTGGCCTCGACCTTGTACTCGCGCATCATGCGGTCAATGATGATCTCCAGGTGGAGTTCGCCCATGCCGCTGATAATGGTCTGGCCGCTATCGGGATCGGTGTTGACTTTGAAGGTCGGGTCTTCCTGAGCCAGGCGAGCCAGCGCGATGCCCATCTTTTCCTGGTCGGCCTTGGTCTTGGGTTCGACCGCAACCGAAATCACCGGCGCCGGGAATTCGATGGATTCCAGCAGCACGGGGTGGCTCTTATCGCAGATCGTGTCACCGGTGGTGACGCCCTTCAGTCCCACCGCGGCACAGATATCGCCAGCATAAATCTCGCTGATCTCTTCGCGCTTGTTGGCGTGCATTTTCAGGAGGCGCCCAATGCGCTCGCTGCGCTGCTTGCTGACCACGTACACACTGTCGCCGGTTTTGAGCTGGCCCGAGTAAATGCGAATAAACACCAACTGGCCGACGAACGGGTCGGTCATGATTTTGAAGGCCAGAGCGGAGAATGGCTCCTTGTCATCCGCCTTGCGTACCACCGGCTTGCCCGAATCGGGATCGGTTCCTTCTACCGGAGGAATATCCATCGGCGAAGGCAGGTAATCCACCACCGCGTCCAGAAGCGGCTGCACGCCTTTATTCTTGAAAGCGCTGCCGCAAATAACCGGGAACAGCTTCAAGCCCACCGTGCTCTTGCGCAGAGAAGCTTTCAGCTCTTCCGGCGAGATGGTTTCGCCTTCCATGTACTTGTGCAGCAGATCGTCATCGTTTTCAACGATCGTTTCGACCATCTGGCTATGAAAAGCATTGGCCTTTTTCTGCAACTCGGCGGGAATGTCCTGTGTGACGAACTCGGCGCCCAGGGTCTCATCTTTCCAGATGATCGCTTTCATGGCTAACAGGTCCACCACGCCTTTGAACTTGTCTTCTTGTCCTATGGGGAGCTGGATGGCTACTGGGCGGGCGTTGAGGCGCTTGCGGATGGTGTCAATGGCGTGCTCGAAATCGGCGCCCATCTTATCCATCTTGTTAATGAAACAGATTCGCGGAACGCCATACTTGTCGGCCTGGCGCCACACCGTCTCCGATTGCGGCTCCACCCCGTGGACCGCGTCGAATACGGCGCAGGCGCCGTCCAGCACGCGCAGCGAGCGCTCCACCTCGGCAGTGAAGTCCACGTGTCCGGGCGTATCAATGATGTTGATGCGGATGTCGCGCCAGAAACAGGTAGTGGCGGCGCTGGTGATGGTGATGCCGCGCTCCTGCTCCTGCTCCATCCAATCCATGGTTGCAGTGCCTTCATGCACCTCGCCGATGCGGTGCGTCCGGCCTGTATAGAACAGCACGCGCTCCGTCGTCGTGGTCTTGCCGGCATCAATGTGTGCCATGATGCCGATATTCCTGCAACGCTCTAATGGAACTTCTCTCGCCACTTTACTCGTCCGTTTCCTTGGTAAAAGCTCTATTCAGCTGACTGGCCAAATCATCTGCCAGTTACCAGCGGTAATGCGCAAACGCCTTGTTGGCCTCCGCCATGCGGTGCACGTCTTCCTTCTTCTTGATGGCAGCGCCGCGGTTGTTGGCCGCGTCCAGCAACTCGTTGGAGAGCTTATCCACCATGCCCTTTTCGCCGCGGCCCCGGCTGTACGTAATGAGCCAGCGGATGGCCAGCGAAGTGCGCCGGTCCTGGTTGACCTCGACCGGCACCTGATAGTTCGCGCCGCCCACGCGGCGCGTCTTCACTTCCAGCAGCGGCTTGCAGTTCTCCACCGCCTTCTTGAAGAGTTTGAGCGACTCGTCGCCGCCCTTCTCCTGCAACTTGCCCATGGCGTCATAAAAGATGCCTTCCGCCGTGCTCTTCTTCCCCGCCCACATCATCGAGTTGACGAATTTGGTGACCAGGGTCGAGCCGAATACGGGATCGGCCTCCACTTCCTTCTTGACGATATGTCCTTTTCTTGGCATGTAGCTTGTAGCTCCTAGCTTCTAGCTGCTAGCTAGAGCACTCAGGGGTGCACCCTTGCTTCTCATCCCACAGACTTGACTGACCACTACTTCGGTCTCTTCGCCCCGTACTTCGAGCGGCTCTGCTTGCGGTTGGCCACGCCCACCGCATCCAGGGTGCCGCGGACCACGTGATAACGCACACCCGGCAAGTCCTTCACGCGGCCGCCGCGGATGAGCACGATCGAGTGCTCCTGCAGGTTATGGCCGACGCCCGGAATGTAGGTGGTTACTTCAATGCCGTTGGTCAGCCGCACGCGCGCCACTTTGCGCAGCGCCGAGTTCGGCTTCTTCGGGGTCTGCGTGTAAACGCGAGTGCAGACGCCGCGTTTTTGCGGGCAGGCCTGCAACGCCGGGCTGGCCGTTTTATAACGCGGCTTGTTCCGACCCCGGCGAACCAATTGATTGAATGTAGGCACGCTTGCACTCCTTCGTAATTCCGCGTCCGGCGGCATGGTTCTGCAGCGCAGACTCCAGCACGCTCACGCTTGACCCCTGCCAGAGGCTGGCTGGCATAACTGCCCCAGCCATGCTTCCTCCCTTTAGGGAGGAGATTTAGGGATTCCTTCTGGGCCTGGCGACGGTGGCACCCAGCCGCTTCCGAGTCAGCCTAAAGCTCGGGCCGGAGGTACTCCGTTTCGCCTGCCTCGGCCTGCATACCCTTCCGAAATCTTTCCGGCGCAGCGCCGGAACTGAAGTGGCGGAAGGTAGCGCAGGCTCTTGTTTCAGCGAGGGCGCCTGCGGGTTTTCACCCTCAGGCGGTTAAAGCAAAAGCTGCCACAGACAACTGGACGCCTCCACCGCCGACACTTCCGGCGGCGAAAGCGAACACACGCAGGCAAGCCACTCTTGACTCGCGGAACTAGTAAAATATAACAACTCTCCTTGGTGAGCGTCAACTTGAGGCGCTTTGCGGGCCCATTCGGCTCCCTCGCTTTGCTCGGTCGCTCAGGGCAGGCTGGATCCGAGCGAGACCCTTCGACTCCGCTCAGGGTTTCGCCAGCGGGCTCCCGGCCTCGCTGCGCTCGGCCTCACGCCCGCTAAACAGCTCAACTTGACCGAAAAAAAGCCCAGCATCTAGACTGAACGTTTCAGGAACAACATGCCTGGATTTCCGTCTGATCCCTCGATTGGACGGGGAGGTTCGATGAGTCGTATTAGCAAACTGGGTCCCCGTTTCGCGGGCGCTGCTCTCACGCTGATTTTCACTTTAGGCTCTCTTGGCTGCGGCAAGGGCAGCAGCAAAACTCCTCCGCCCATCATCACCGTCACTCTTAGCCCCAGTCCGGCGGCTTCAATGAATCTCGGTTCCACACTTCAGTTCAGCGCCAGCGTTACCCAGAACAAGACGATTATCACTACCCCCATTACGTTTCTATCCAGCAACAAAGCTGTTTTGTCTTTTTCTCCCAGCGGTTTGGCCTGCGCCGGCAGTTGGGACAAGAGCTTCATCGTCTGCAGCCCGGGTGCGCCGGGGGTGGTAAGCGCGCGTGCCTCTGGCTATGGCACCCCCAGTCCTGTGACCGTGGTGTATGTCCACCCTCCAGTGACGAACATCGTGGCCAGTTCGGTTGACGCCTCGCCCCCGGCCTGCGTGCCGCAGAACCAGACGGAAAATTTTCAAGCCACTGTTTTTAGCGGTACCAGCGATATCACCCCGTTTGTCGGTCCCCTGCTCTGGTCGGTCATTGACGGGACCGTAGCCAAAACCAGTACGACAGCCGCTGGCCTGGCGAGCAACCAGGTGCAGGTCACCGCCGCCCAACCGGGGTTGACCCACATTTTCGCCAACGTCAGCGGGCTCAACGGCCAGAGTGTTCCTTTTGAAACCTGCCCGGTGCAGTCCATTTCTCTTGTGGATTCCAGCACTGGCTCTGACTCCTTGTCACTTGCGAGCGGCAGCAGTTCGACGCTCGTGCCCACGGTGACCGACTCGCAGGGAAATGCCATCACCGCTTCTAGTCTGACCTGGCTCAGTTCTCAGCCCGGCGTCGCCACCGCTAAGAGCGGCAGCGTCACAGCGGTGAGCCCGGGAGGGGCGGCCGTCTTCCCGGTGTGCGCTCCCCCCACCTGCAATGTGAATTTGTCCCCAATCTATTCCAGCAATGTGGTCGGCACGACGGTGACCGGTACTGCGGTGGCGGGCACGGTCTATGTAGCCAGCACCGGCTGCTATGGAGTCGCCAACTGCAACGCTTCGCTGATCCCCATTGATACTCAGAACAACACCGCCGGAACCGCGATAGCGCTGCCTTTTCCACCCAATTCTATGGTCATGGATCCGACTGGCGCCCACGTCTACTTTGGGACTGCCGCCGGCTTGCGGATTCTCGCCACTGCGGGAAACACTTTCACCGGCCTGAACAACGTGACGGGAAAGGCGCTTGCCGCCTCTCCTGATGGCACGCTTGCTATCGTCTCCGATACAGCCGCTAGTCCCAATGTCGTCAACATCGTCAACCCCAAGACCGGCACCTCTACTCCGTTCCTGCTTTCTGGGGTGACGGCGGCCGCGTTTTCTCCCGATAGCAGTACCGCCTACCTGTTTGCCGGCAGCAAGCTCTACGTGTACTCGACCACTCGCGCGCTGCAGACCATCACGCTTCCTGGTGCGGCCACCGATGCTGCCTTTCTCACTACTGGCGCCTTCGGATTTGTCGCCGGCGCGCCCTCGACCGTCAGCCTGTTCAATGGCTGCGACAATGCGGCGCCCCAGTCCCCGAACACTTCCACCGTGAGTACCCCTGCGCCTCCACTGCTTGCGGCTCTACCCGACGGCAAGACCATAGCCGCTGTCACCTCCGACGCGGTCACCACCATTGCCGTCAGTACCAGCGCTGCCGGCTGTCCTCCGCCTGTGACCGCAACCGCTATCACCCACGGCTTGGGCCAGGGTACTTTCACGCCCAAGCAGGTTCTGGTCTCGTCTGACGGCGCTCGCCTCTATGTGGTTAGCAACCTGAACTCCGTGACTGTGTACAACGTGGCTGCTAACGCGGTGCGCTCCATCGCGCTTAATCCCAGCGCCACCCCTCTCACCGCCGCTTTGACTCTGTCCGGCCACGATATGTATGTGGGCGCCAGTGACGGCGCCGTTCACCACCTGGATGCTGCCAGCAACTTCACCGACCTTGGCCAGATTTCGGTAACGCTGTGCAGCAATACTTCCGCCAGCTGTCCGCCCAATCTGGTCGTCCTGCGGCCGTAATCAAATCACATTCAGTTGGTGACAAAGCGGGGGTGTCACGAAAAGGTCCCGTGGGCTGATTGTTGACTGCTACTCTGAGGAGAAGGCTGCCGCGTAGTCTTCCGGATCTATGCCGTGGTAGGTAAGTGTGTGCTTCAGGCGGTTCCGCAGGTCGGCGGGGGTGGATTCCACAAAGGCCTGCACCGCCGTCTCCATCGAGACCTCGTCTTCCCCGGCCTCGTCGGTAAGGGTTTCGGCGCGCAGTTCGGTGGCGTCCTGCACCACCGCCCGGGAAGGGGCGGGCAGTTCCCGCAACAACTCCTGCATGATTTCGTTGGCTTCGTCCGACCACTTCATACATTCTGCCTTGGGTTACTCTCGCGACGGCGTGACCGCGCTGTCCAGTTCCCGCGCCACGCTGTCCAGCACGCCATTGATGAATTGCACTGACTCGGGGCTGGAGAACTTGCGCGCGATCTCCAGCGCCTCATTGATCACTACCGGCTTTGGAGTCCGCGGAAAACCCAAAAATTCCGCTACTCCGCTGCGCAGCACGTTGCGGTCCACCGCCGCCATGCGCTCCATGCGCCAGTGCTGAGCGTGGCGTTCGATGAGCTCGTCAATCTCGCCGGCACGCTCCATCGCCGTGCGAAACAGGTCTTCGGCGAAATCGCGAACTTCCTGCGACAACGGCCCGCGCTCTCCCCAAAAAGTTCGCCGCACCTGTTCCAGGCTTTGCCCGCCCATGTCGGCCTGAAAAAGCATCTGCAGGGCCAGTTCCCGTGATTTGCGCCGCGTGCCCATGAACCAGTTCTCAGTTCCCGGTTCTCAGTTGTCAGTGTAAAGCATCGGAGCACCGCGGATTTTCGTGAAAGCAAGAATTTGCGGAGACCGTTCTAATCTTTCAGCGATCTACTAGCTTTTGGTTGTTCCCCGCCTCTTGCGCTCCGGCGTGCCGGAGACTGATGGCCGGCGCCCAGCCGCTGTCTTTGCGGCGGCCGCCCCGCCCATGGCGCGCTTCAGCCTTGCCATTTCCACGGCCGAGAGCGCTGCCTCGAAACCCTTGTTTCCGCTCTTCAGTCCGGCGCGATCAATCGCCTGTTCCAGCGTGTCGCAGGTCAGCACGCCGAGCGCGTGCGGTACTCCTGTCTCCTGCGCCGACTGCCCGATGCCGCGCGCCACTTCATTGGCGATCACCTCGTAGTGCAGCGTTTCGCCCCGCAGCAGGCAACCCAGGCAAACAACCGCATCCACCTCGCCCCTCTGCGCCAGCGTACGCGCCGCCGCCGGAATTTCAAAGCTGCCGGGCACGCGCACGACCTCGACGTCCTTTTCGCGCGCGCCGGTGCGGCGCAACCCGTCCAGCGCTCCGGCCAGCAGGCGATCGGTAATAAACGAATTGAACCGGCTGACCACAATACCAAAATGCAGCCCGCGGCCACTCAGTTCCCCTTCCACCGCCCCCGTGGTCGCGCCCGAAACACCGAAAAATGCCGCCTTGATGCTCCCCGGCAATTCCACCACAAACAATCGTGAACTCCCCTCGTGATGGTCGGAAATGAGCTTCAAACCACGCCTTTCCAAAAGCGCATATACCGAATCAGGGTCAATTACTTCGAGGAGCAAGTCCGTGCCTTCGGCACGCCCGCGCAGGTTGCCCGCCCCTTTGGAACCCAGGCACAGCTTCCCGGCGGGCGCTACGAGCGTCACAGCGCGGTCCTTGCTGTTGCCCGCAGCCGACTCGCTCTCCAGTCCAAGCGCCTCCAGCAGCTCCACCAGCGCCTTGAACTCCGCCGCCGTACCTACCGACCGGCCGATGTGGATTGCCTTCACCATGCAGTTGTCAGTTCTCAGTTCTCAGTTGTCAGAAGTGAGATATTAGATGAATTGTCATCCGGAGCGAAGCCGTTTGATTCGCTTGCGAATCAGACGGCGGAGTCGAAGGACCTTGCGTTTCAAATGTACCGAGGACTAATGATCCTGAAGACGCCTTCCCGCTGACCCCGACTCCCGACTACTTGCCCTGAAACTTCGCTGCCCTCTTCTCCAGGAACGCGGTCGTGCCTTCTTTTTTGTCTTCGGTGGCGCAGCACAGGCCAAACAGTGTGGCTTCCAGGTAAAGCCCCTCCGCCAGCGGCATCTCCATTCCCTTGTTGACCGCCTCCATGGCCCACTGCACCGCCAGCGGCGCGTTGGCAATAATTTTCTGCGCAATCGCTTCCGCTCGGGCGATCAGGTCAGCAGCGGCTACAACTTCATTGACCAGCCCGATGCGGTGCGCCTCCTGGGCGCTGATCATCTCACCCGCCAGCACCAGTTGCATTGCCAGCCCCTTGCCTACCAGACGCGGCAGGCGCTGCGTGCCGCCATATCCTGGAATGATGCCCAGCTTCACCTCCGGCTGCCCGAATTTCGCGGTCTCGCTGGCCAGGCGCATGGTGCAGGCCATGGCGATTTCGCAGCCGCCGCCCAGCGCAAAGCCATTGATGCAGGCAATCACCGGCTTACCACAATTTTCAATCAGGTTCAGCACC
>DASSQB010000618.1:0-3047 GCA_035702725.1 Terriglobales bacterium
CGCCGTATGCAGCGCTGTGACCTGCAGGAGCCGGTGACCATCAAGTTTTGGGACCACGGCCCGCGGGAGATTACCGGAACCGTGCTCGATGCCAGCCCGGACGGGGTTTTTTTGGAAAGCGGGCGGGAAGTTCCCCAATATTCCTCGCTGGAACTGGTGTTCTTGTTTCCTGCCAGTCTGCGCTCGCCGGGTGTGCGTTTCCTGTGCCAGTGCCGTATTGTGCGCCATGTGCCGCGGCCGGGCGGCAGGCACGGGTATGCGCTCACCATTGTGCGCACCGAAAGCGAACGGCTGGCGCGGCGGGAAGCGCAGCTTGATTCATTGTGGAGTCCTGACTTTGCTCTGGCCGAACCATGAACCTTCCCTGGGGACGTACCCGCAAACTTGATGGCGGCGCCGAACCGCCGCCGGAACGTCGCCGCTGCATGCGCCATCGTGTTCACGCTCCCGCCTTTGCCAGCTTCGATGGCGTAACCGGGGGCATGGTGCTCGACTTGAGCGAGCAGGGAATGTCCATGCAAACGGCAGCGCCGCAGAAAGTCACGCGGCCCATCAACCTGCACCTCAATCTGCCGGATCCGGTCACCAACCTGGAAACCACCGGCTATATCGCCTGGGCGGACGCCTTCGGGCGCGCGGGCGTGCGCTTTTCCGAATTGCCGGAGGATGCACGTGGACGCCTGAATCAATGGCTGGCGATGAATGCCGGCGCTCCCAGCCGCACGGCGCCCAAGCTGGCGGTGGCGGAGCAGGTGGAGAAGCCCGTCCGGCCTCCGGACTTCCACGAGCCCCTGGCGGTCAGCCTGGAACCGGAAGCGGCGGGCAGCCAGCGCGCTCCCGAATCCACCACCGTTCAGTATGAATTCGCCTCCTTGGGACCAGACCTGGATGCCGCGTTGCGCATGATTGTCAAAAAGCTGCGTTCTTTGACTCGCGCTGCCGGCGCGGCTATTGCTCTGGCGCAGAATGGCAAGATGGTTTGCCGCGCCCGTACAGGGCTGATGGCGCCGCCTCTGGGCTCGCCCATTGACGTCAACTCCGGCCTTACCGGGGAATGCTTGCGCAACGGAAAGGCTCTGCGCTGCGACAATAGCGAAACCGATAGCCGGGTGGATGCCGAGACTTGCCGCCGTCTGGGGTTGCGCTCCATCCTGGCCGCTCCCATCCAGTATGAGCGTGACATTGTGGGCGTAATCGAGGTGTTCTCGGGCGATGCGTTCGCCTTCGATGAAGGTGATGTGGCCGTGCTGCAGCGCCTGGCACAGACCGTGCTGCTGGCCATGAGCCAGGCAGCAACTCTCAATGTGTGCTGAGACAGTTCAGCGCAAAGAATTGACGATTGAAGAATGATGATGACGATTGAAAAGCCCAACGGTTGACCTAGTGATTTTCATTCGTCAATCTTCAATCATCAATCGTCAATTTTTCTTTGGGCTACGTCTTCTTTGATTTACGCCGCGGCTTGGTGGGCCGCCGGGCGGGGACGGACTCTGGGAAGACGCGGGCGAAAACCTTATCCACGTTGCGCAGCTGGCGCTTGAGGTCGAAGGCCCGCTCAATCTGCGCCCTCGGCACGCGTTTCGTTATGTCCTTGTCCTTCATCACCAGTTCGCGGAAGTTCCTGCCTTCCTGCCAGGCCCGCATGGCGTGGCGCTGCACCATGCGGTAAGCGTCCTCGCGGGAAACCCCGTGCTCCACCAGGTCGAGCAGGAGCTGTCCGCTGAACACCAGCCCGCCTGAGCTTTCCAGGTTCTGTCGCATGCGTTCCGGGTAAACAAACATGGTGTCCACCAGGTTGGTGGTTTTGGCCAGCATGTAGTCGAGCAGGGTGGTGGAGTCGGGCAGGATGATGCGCTCCACGGATGAATGAGAGATGTCGCGCTCATGCCATAGCGCAACGTTTTCAAACGCCGCCTGGGCGTTAGCACGAACCACTCGCGCTAGTCCGCTGATCTGCTCGCAGGTTACCGGGTTACGCTTGTGGGGCATGGCGGAGGAGCCCTTCTGCTTTTCGCTGAAGTACTCCTCAGCCTCGCGTACCTCGGTGCGCTGCAGATGGCGGATTTCGGTTGCAATCTTGTCCAGTGTGCAGGCCACCACCGCCAGCGTGGCCATGTAGTTGGCGTGCAGGTCGCGCTGGATCACCTGGGAAGTAATGGGCGCCGGCTTCAGCCCCAGGCGGGCGCAGATTTTTTCCTCCAGCTCGGGATTGAGATGGGCAAAATTGCCCACCGCGCCGGAAAACTTGCCTACGCGCATCTCCTCGGCCGCGTGCTGGAAGCGCGTCAGGTCGCGCTGTGCCTCGTCGTACCAGTTGGCCAGCTTGAGGCCGAAGGTGATGGGTTCGGCGTGCACCCCGTGCGTGCGGCCCACCATGGGCGTGTCCTTGAACTCGAAGGCGCGGCGCTCCAGCACCTCAATCAGGTTGCGCAGGTCCTGCAGGATGATGCGCGATGCCTGGCCGATGAGCACGGCCTGGGCGGTATCCACCACGTCGTTGGAAGTCAGGCCGTAGTGGAACCAGCGGGCTTCCGGGCCGACAATTTCCGCCACGGCGGTGGTAAAGGCGATCACGTCGTGGCGCACCTCGGCCTCAATGGCGTGAATGCGCTCCAGGCTGAAATCGGCCTTCTCGCGGATGGCGCGGGCGGCATCTTTGGGCACCAGGCCGGCCTCAGCCAGGGTTTCGGTGGCGGCCACTTCCACCGCCAGCCAGGTGCGAAAACGGTTTTCCTCGCTCCAGATGCGCCCCATTTCGGCGCGGGTATAACGCGGGATCAAGGCCAGGCTCCTCCGAATGTAAAGAAACTCTTGAACGTAAAGACCAGTGATTCTAAATGGTAGACCGCACTTGCCGGAAGCAAAACCCGACTGGGCCGTCGCCAGGTGCGGCGAGGCCGGTGGAAATATCGGCAGGGGATAAGTCGCTTCACGACACAGGCCGGTGACCTTAGTGCTGGCACTGTGTTTTTATGTCGTGATACGATACCGCATCCGATATAATCGAGGCAGCGGTGGAGCCACTATGGACATCAAAGCACATGACT
>DASSQB010000619.1:0-19584 GCA_035702725.1 Terriglobales bacterium
CTCCGTTCAGCCGGTCAAGAACCCCAAACATGCCCAGATTCCGCCCTTCCGAACTGAGCAGCGACACGGTCAGCACCTGCCGCACCCGGTGCAGGGCAGCGGTTTGCTGATCGGCCTCCGGCACCTGACGAATGTCGTCGGTCCAGAACACTTCTTTTGAGCCCAGAAGTCGCGACGCTGCGTCGGAAGGAAAACTCACCTCCAGGGGACGCGCGTCGCCGTTCTCTGCCACCCAGCGCACCTGGCAGGTTTCGCCTTCCAGCAGCGCAATATAAGCCCGGCCAAAGCCGAGGAATTCCGCTGCCCGCACCACAAACTTCTTCAGGAACTCATCCAGCTTGCTGCTGCCGCCCAGTTCCGAGGAAATCTCCAGCAACTGGTGCAATTCGTTCGCCCGCGCGCTCGCCGTCGCGTAGAGCCGCTGCGCTTCCAGCAGGCTCCCCAACTGGCCGCCCAGGATGGTGGCCTTAGCCGCCATATCGTCATCGAAGAAATGCGCGTCTTCCGTGTTCAGGAAGGCGACTGTTCCCACTACCTCGCCGGCCACCACCAGCGGCGCCGCCATCAAAGAACAGGCGTGGTACTCCGCCGCCATGGGATAGCGCGTAGCGTCTATTTCATTTCTGAAAACGGTTTTGCCGGTGCTCGCGGCTTCCAGGGTAACCGCGCTTTGCTGCGGGTTCAGGCGGGTGCCGCGAAACTGCTCCGCCATGTGCCCATCGGCCTCTTCCCCCACCAGCACATCGGGGCCAGCCTTGCGCCAGAAATACGCGCCCTGCACATCGAAGAACTCGCGCGTCGAGCGCAGAAACAACCGGATTAGCGACTCAGGAGTGCTTCGCAGAGAGCCGGCGAGAGAAAACTCCAGCAGCAGCTGCTGAAAAGACTTGTGCAACCGGGGAACAGCACTTCGAGGCACAGTCGTATTCCCAGGACGCATGCGTTGCCGCTGCCTTATCCACCCAAACTGTTTATCTACTTATAGTTATAGGGGAAAGTACCTTGGAATCTCATTTTGAGTCAAGCAAATTGCGTGCCCCGTCTCAAACTTCGAACCGCCCCCTTCGGGCCATCTCAAGCCTGAAACGCAGGCCCTGCGGGAACCGATGTCTGCCAAGTCCTCTCCGTAATCTGGGCAGCACCATGGTTACCTTTGTAAGTTGCTGGTAACACACGAGGGTTGGATGATGGTCCCCAACGGTAACCAGTGCCCGCGATCTGGCACCGGCCTTGCGCATGAGTTTCTCCCGGGAAACCCGTCGCTAGCGGCATGAGCCATTCGCGGTCCGCGGCCAAAGCACGCGCGCCCAGCGCAGGCCGCAGCTAGGGCGGCCCCAAACGGGCGCGCAAGGCGAGGAGTTTGGCATGACGATCGGCAAACGGCTCTACACCAATTTCGGCGCCATCCTGGTCATGGTGGTGCTGCTCTTCGTGGTCAACATGATCGCCGTGCAGCGCGAGCACGCCGCCAAAAATGCCGCCGCCCAATCCCTCGCCATGGCCGAAGCCACCGATTCTGTGCGCTTCCAGATGATGCAGAACCGCCTTTTCCTGAGCAACTACCTGCTTAGCGGCGATACCCGCGAAATGGAGAAGATGTTTGACGGCATTACCAAGCTGCAGGAATTGATTAACGACGCGCGCACGAAAGCCAACTCCGACCAGCAGCGCTATGCCCTCGCCAAGGTGGCGCAGTTCGAGCACGACTGGGCCAGCCAGTTCGCTCAGCCCCTGGTCGCCAAGCGCAAGGATGTGGATGCCGGCAACGCCACCGTCGCCGAATTACAGATCTTCTATCTGCAGAAGGACGCGGCCTCCTGGATCAAGAATTCCAGCGGCGCCCTGGACGTAGCTGACAACGAAAACCGCAAGGTGGTGGACGAGAGGCGCAGATCCGACGAAACCGCCGCTGCCGCCACTTCTGCCGTGGCCATCACCGGCACTGTGCTCGCCCTGCTGCTGGGCCTTGCCATTGCCTACCGCACCGCCAAATCCATCACTGACCCGCTCAACGAGCTGATGCGGGTGGCCAACCAGATTGCCGATGCCGGCGAACTCGACCACAAGATTAACGTCCAGAACGACGACGAAATCGGCGCCCTCGCCCGCACCTTCAACAAAATGGTCACCTATCTGAGAGAAATGGCGGGCGTGTCGGAAGCCATCGCCGGCGGTGACCTCACCGTCAAGGTTACGCCTCGTTCCCGCCACGACATGCTGGGCAATGCCTTCGCCCGCATGGTGGACGGCCTGCGCTCCCTCGTCCGCTCCGTGCGCGACGGCTCTTCGCAGGTTGCCAGCGGCTCCAACCAGGTGGCCAGCGCTTCCGACGAATCCGCCAAGATCAGCCTGCAGGCTTCCTCCGCCATTGATGAAGTCACCAGCACCATGCACGAGATGAGCATCAACGTGCAGAACATGGTCAAGAACACGCAAGTGCAGGCTTCCAGCGTGAGCGAAACTTCCGCTTCCATTGACGAGATGGTGGCCTCCATCCAGCGCGTCGCCGATACCGCCCGCGTCCTGCTCGACATCTCCAACCGCTCCCGCGAGGAAGTGCACAACGGAATCGCCACCATGGACAAAGCCACCGACGGCCTCAACCGCATCAACCTGGCCATCCGTTCCTCCGGCGACATCATTGACGTGCTCGGGCAGCGCGCCGATGACATCGGCAAAATCATCGAGGTCATTGACGACCTGGCCGAGCAGACCAATCTGCTGGCCCTGAATGCGGCCATCGAAGCCGCCCGCGCCGGCGAACACGGCCTGGGCTTTGCCGTCGTCGCCGATGAAGTGCGCAAGCTGGCGGAAAAATCGGCGCAGTCCACCAAGGAAATTTCCGACCTCATTCAGAGCATCCAGCGGGAAGCCCGCAAAGCGGTGGACAACATGGACCGCAGCACCGCCATCGTGAACGAAGGCCTCAACCTGGGCCAGGAACTCAATGGCGCGCTGAAGAAGATTTCCAACGTGGTCACCGAGGTTTACAAATTTGCCCAGGAAATCGGTGCCGCCACCAATGAGCAATCGCACGGCTCTTCCCAGATTGCCAAGGCCACCACGCGCCTGAACGAAATCACGCACGAAATCAGCTCTTCGGTGGAGGAGCAGGCTTCCGGCGCGCAGGCGGTGGTGAAAGCCATGGAGCGCATGCGCGAACTGGTGCAGCAAAGCACTTCCGGGTCCACCGAATTGGCAGCCTCGGCTGAGCAGATGTCGAAGATGGCGCGCTCGCTCCTCGAGGCTATGGACCGCTTCGTACTCGAAGCCATTCAGGAAGCGGCCAGAACCGCTCCCGAGCGCCGCGCCGCAGCCGCCGCCTCGCGAGCCTGACGGAGCCGTATGGAGAAGGACCTGCAAATCGTCGGATTCCGGGTGGGCCGCGAGACCTACGGCGTGCCCATCACCGCGGTGCACGAAATTGTCCGCGTGCCGGAAATCACCGCCGTGCCCGACGCGCCCGACTACCTGGAAGGCGTCATCAACCTGCGCGGCAAAATTGTCTCCATCATTGATCTGCGCAAGCGCTTCGGCGAGGCCGCCGCCCAGCCCAGCAACAAGAACCGCATTCTGGTTGCCGAGGTCAGCGGCAAGTTGCTCGGTCTGGTGGTGGATTCCGCCTCCGAAGTGCTCAAGATCGCGCGCTCCCAGATCGAAGCCCCGCCCGCCCTCGTTCAGGAAGGCCGCCTCAACTGCGTCACCGGGGTGGGCAAGCTCCAGGGACGCCTGATCATCCTCATAGACCTGGCGCGGTTGTTGCCGGCGGCTGAAGCGCAGAACCGGCCGGAGACGGACGCGCGCCTTGCCAGCGACTCACTCTCCCTGCCCGCCTCGCTGCGGGCGCATGCCGGAGGCAAATGAAAATAGACGATTCCACCAGCGCCCTGGCGCCCGCGGGCTCGCTCAGCGAAAGCGAACTCAAGCTGCTGCAGGTGCTCGTGTATCAGGAGTGCGGCCTGCACTTCGACGAGCGCCGCGCCCACTTCCTCCAGGATCGCCTCCTGCGCCGCATGCGCGCCTGCCAGACGCCTTCCTTCTACAGCTATTACCGCCTGCTCACCAGCAGCGAGGGTAAGCGCGAAATGTCGGTGTTGCTGGAGAACCTGGCCATTCACGAAACCAGCTTCTTCCGCAACAAGGCCCAGTTCGACCTGTTTCACAAAGTGATCATGGAGGAACTGCTGCAGCGCAAGCAGGAGCGCCGCGACTGCAGCCTGCGCGTCTGGAGCGCCGGCTGCTCCACCGGCCAGGAGCCCTACACCATCGCCATGCTCATGTGCGACGCGCTTTCCTACTACTACCTGCGCAATCCTCTGCCTTACGAAACACCCACTCCCAAGCCGCTGGTGCCGCCGCCCTGGAAAGTAGAGGTGCTGGCTTCCGACATCAGCTACACCGCCCTGCGCGCCGGCCAAGACGGCGTCTACACCGATGTTCAGATGGAAGCCGTGGACTTCGCCTACCGACTGCGTTACTTCGACAAGGTGGGCGACAAGTACGCGGTGAAGAAAGCGGTCAAGGACCTGGTGCGCTTCGATTTTCACAATCTGAAAACCGAATTTCTGCCTCAGCGCAACGACGTCATCTTCTGCCGCAACGTCATGATTTACTTCGACGAACCGGAGCAGAAGCGCCTGGTGGACAAGTTCTACCGCTGTCTCAATCCCGAGGGCTACCTCTTCCTCGGTCACGCCGAAAGCCTCTTTGGCATCAGCGAGAAGTTCCGCATGGTCCATCGCGAGAACGGCACCGCCTACCAGCGCGTGGAGGTGAAGGCGTGAACTTCTTCTCCGATGACCGCATGGCCGAACTCCGCCAGCTCTTTTTTGAGAGCGCGCAGGAGATCCTGCAGGCCCTCAACGAGGAGGCCCTGCGCCTGGAGAAGACCCCCGGCGATGCGGAGATCGCGCGCAGCATTCGCCGTGCCGTACATACGCTCAAGGGCGACTCCGCGGCGGTCGGCTTCCGCGAACTCAGCCAGATCGCCCATGAACTGGAGGATGCGCTGGCCCCGGAAGTCACCAGCGCCGCGCCCGGCCCCGAACTGGTCGAACTGGTGCTTAGCGCCGCCGATACCTTCGATGGCATTCTGGCCGCATATCGCGGCAGCTTGCCGCTCCCCAGCGTCGAGCCTCTTCGCGCTGCCATGGCCAAATTGCGTCCCGGCAGCGCCGCCAAGACTCCATCTCCTTCCCTCACTCCCTCTGCTCCTCAGGTTTTCTGGAGCGAATACCAGCAAATCGCTATCAATCAGGCCTTGCAGCGCGGCAAAACACTTTACCGCATCGCTGCTGACCTTGACCCCAACTGTCCCATGAAGGCGGCCGCCTGGCAGCTCTTCCACAATGTGTTGCAGCGCGCCGGCGAGGTTCTCGCCGTGCAGCCGGAAAACGTCGGTGCCGAACAGGTGTCGCATTTTGAGGTGGTTATCAGCAGCGAAAAACCGGAGGCGTGGATCGCCGACCGCTGTCTTATCCCCGCCGTGATTGCCGCCGCCAAAGTTACTCCCTGGAAAGCTCGCCAGCCCGGGCAGCCTCCCGCTGCGGAATTGCCCGCCACGCAAGCAGCAACCGCCACCCTGGAAAACATTTTGCGCGTGGATGCTGAGCGCCTCGACCAGGTGCTCAACCTGATCGGCGAACTGATCATCGGCCGCTCCATGCTGCAGCAGGTGCTGGGCGAATTCAGCCGCCGCTTTCCCAAAGACTCGCTGCGCGCCAGGTTTGCCGATGCCATGGCTTTCCAGACCCGCGTCCTCAATGACCTGCAGCGTTCCGCCATGCAGGTGCGCATGGTTCCGGTCGAGCAACTCTTCCGCCGCTTTCCCCGAGTGGTGCGCGACGTCGCCAAGCAGTGCGGTAAAGAAGCCGCGCTTATGCTCAGTGGCCAGCAGACGGAACTGGACAAGAGCATCCTCGACGCCATCGCCGAACCGCTCGCCCACCTGGTGCGCAACGCCATTGATCATGGGCTGGAAAGCCCCGAGGAGCGCCAGAAGGCCGGCAAACCCGCCAAAGGCAACGTTCGCCTCAATGCCTATCACCAGGGCAACCACGTGGTAGTCGAAGTTGCCGACGACGGGCGCGGACTCGACCCCGCCCTCATCCTGAACAAGGCAGTGGAGCGCGGCCTGCTGAGTGGCGACGAAGCCGCCCGCCTCAGCCCCGCCGAAGTATTGGAGCTCATCTTCCGGCCCGGCTTCACCACCGCCGAGCAGATCACCGAAATTTCCGGCCGCGGCGTGGGCATGGACGTGGTGCAAAGCGTGGTGCAGCGCCTGAAAGGCGCCATCAGCATCCAGTCGCAGCCCGGGCAGGGCGTCACATTTGTTATCAAGCTGCCTCTTACCCTGGCCATTATCAAATCGCTGCTGCTGCGCATCCAGGAGCGCCTCTACGCCATTCCCCTGAACGCGGTGGTGGAAATCAGCCGCGCCTCTGAGGGCGCTATCCATCGCGTAGACAACCACGAGGTGTTGCAGCTTCGCAACACCGTGCTCACTCTGGTGCGCCTGGGCAGCCCGCCATCCGAGTTCAATCCCGGCAAGCGCATCTTCATTGTGATCATTGCGCTGGGCGAGCGCCGCTACGGGCTTATCGTAGACACCCTGGTGGGCGAGGAAGAACTGGTCATCAAGCCGCTGGATGGGCAGGTGATCGCCAGCGAACTGGTCAGCGGCGCATCCATCCTGGGCGATGGCACGGTCGTGCTCATGCTGAACCTGGCCGCCGTCGTGGAGCGCTATTCCCGGCAATCGCTGGCGCCGCTGCTCGCCGCGCCGGCGCAGCTTGCCTCGCCTTCTTCTCCCACGACCAGCCTGCCCGGAGGTGCGCGATGAGCGACCCGGTGCGCGTGCTGGTGGTGGACGATTCCGCGCTCATGCGCAAACTCATTCCGCAGATCCTGCAGGCCGACGGCTCCATCCAGGTGGTGGGCACCGCGATTGATGGCAGTTTTGCCCTAAAGAAAATCGAGGAACTCAAGCCCCAGGTGGTCACCCTCGACCTGGAAATGCCCGGCATGAGCGGCATGCAGGCGCTGCGCGAAATAACCCTGCGCTATCGCTTGCCGGTCATCGTGGTCAGCTCCCACACCACCCAGGGCGCCTCCGCCACCTTCAAGGCGCTGGCCATGGGCGCGCTTGATTTCGTGGCCAAGCCTCACGATGCTTCCGCCCACATGCAGGAAGTGGCCCAGGAACTGATCAGCAAAATTAAAATCGCGGCCAACACGGGCGTGCCTCGCCCTCCCAGCCCGCTTCCTTTGAGCTTTCAGAAAGCGGACAAACCGCGGCAGCGCCTGCGCCGTTCGCCCACGCGTGTGGTGGCCATCGGCATTTCCACCGGTGGGCCCAATGCCCTGCAGTATCTGCTGGCACAGTTGCCGGGAGATTTCCCCGGTTCCATCCTGGTGGTGCAGCACATGCCGGAAGGTTTCACCGACATGTTTGCCCGCCGCCTGGACGAGTGCTGTTCCCTGGAGGTTAAAGAGGCCCAGTCCGGCGACCTGCTGCAGGCCGGCCGCGTGCTCATTTGTCCCGGCAATCGCCACATGCGCGTGCGCCGCATGCCCCTGGGCGACGTGGTCGTGCTCAGCGACGAACCCCGCGTCAACGGCCACCGGCCCTCCGTGGATGTGCTCTTTCGCTCCGTGGCTGGCGAGTTCGGGCCTGCCGCACTTGCCGTGCTCATGACCGGCATGGGCGACGATGGCGCTGACGCCATGGGCGCGGTCAAAGCCGCGGGCGGCATGACCATCGCCCAGGACAAGGAATCTTGTACCGTTTTCGGTATGCCACGCGCCGCTATTGAGCGCGGTCATGCTATCCGTGTCGTCGCTCTCGACGTGCTGGCCAATACTCTGCAAGCCCAGTGCCTGCACGAAGTGCAACCCGGTGGCCGGCTGGCGCGCGCGCAAGCCGGGCAGTCGGATTGAGCAGTAAGGAGGCGGCTTTGCCCGCCCCGTGGAAGGAGAGTTGTATGGAGCAGTTCGCGCGAGTACTGCGCAAAGACGGACAACCGCTGCGCTACCTGATCGTGGATGATTCGGTGTTTGCCCGCAAGAACCTGAGCCGCATGGTCGAATCTTTCGGCGGCCAGGTGGCCGGTGAGGCCGGCGACGGGCGCGCCGCCATCGCCGAATACGACCGCGTCCGCCCCGACCTGGTGCTCATGGACATCACCATGCCGGAAATGGAGGGTATCGAGGCTGCCGAACGCATTGTGCGCCAGCATCCCGAGGCGCGCGTCATCATGGTCTCCTCCGTCGGCTACCAGGAAAACATCGTCGCCGCCCTGCAGCGCGGCGCCCGCCATTTTGTGCAGAAGCCGGTTAAAGCCGAAGTGCTCTACGAGGTCATCAAGTACGTGATGGGTGAGGAATGCGTGGTGGCCAAGGGCGCCACCCAGGGGTCCTGAACATGAAAATGGAACTGATCCAGCCGTTCATCAACGCGGCCGACGCCGTTCTCGCTCAGAACCTGAACTGCCAGACCCGCCTCGGCCACTTCACCATGGAGCCCAGCGCTTACCACAGCAAGGGTGTCGCCGCCGTGGTCAAGGTCGTGGGCGATATCGAAGGCCGCATCATCTTCGACGTGGAGCCTTCCACCGCCACCCGCATGGCCAGCGTCATGACCGGCGCGGAGCGCGAGGAATCCGAAGAATTGGTGCGCGAAACCATCTGCGAACTCGCCAACCAGGTGATTGGCAACGCCATCACCACCCTCAACGACCAGGGCTTTCGCTTCAAGGTACATCCCCCGCAACTGCACAACGGCGACGGACCGAAAAGTTCAGAGGATACCGAGGCCCTGCTCATGTGCTTCGATACCGATAGCGGCCAGGTCTTTATGAACATCGCCATGCACTACAAGCGCCGCCGCCGCGGGGAGCAGATCTAGCTCCCAGTTCTCGGTTCTCGGTTGCCGGTTCTCGGCTCTTGGCTCTCAGCTGCCAGCTCTCAGCTGCCGTCTTTTCATTGCAAATTACAGCAAGAGAAAATCTCTCTCGGGTTCGCCTAAGAACTGTCCGCTGACGACTGGGAGCTGTTAACTGAGAACCGAGAACTGGGAACTGCCTCTAGGGCCCTGGCAGCACAAACACCGGCTGCTGCGGCGGCGGTGGACTGGTAGCGGTGAGCGGGGCAAATGAACTGACCGGCGCGGCAAGGTCGGTTACAGGGCTATCGTTCGTCGTGTTCAGAGCGTGAATCACTCCTGCATCGCAGCTGGAAATGTAAACCCGGTTGCTGTTGGAGGAAGAAGTTGCCAAGGCGCGGAAGCGCACGCCCCCGGTCTGGGTAAACAACACGTTGCCCGGATTACAGACCTGCTGCACCGGGCTCGTAAGCGAAACCGTGCCTCGCACTGTATTGTTCGTGGTATTCACGATTGCAACCGACACCACCGACAGGGCGCAGGGAATAGTCTTTACAGGGCAGAGCGAATTCATCGCCGGCGCGGTTATCTGCTGGCTGGGAATGTAGGCCTTCAGCCCGTTTGCCAGCACCGTTATGGAAGTCGGATTCGCCAGCGGCAGCGTCAGCGTCTTAAGCGCCACCGGCGGGTCCACCGAAGCGTCAAAAATCCACAAATTATTGCTGCTGGCGCCGTCTACCACATAGAGCCGGTTGAGCTGCTTGTCCACCACCATGTGCACCGGCGATGTGCCCACCGGCAAGGTCGTAACCACGGCGTCGCTGGTTGTATCAATTACCGAAACTGTCCCCGAACCCTGATTGAGCACATAGAGTTCTAGCCCATCCGGACTGAACTGCGCCCATATCGGTGAGCTCCCCACGGGAATGGTGTTGATTACCGTGTCGCTGCCCGTGTCAATCACGGAGACGTTTGCGCTCCCCTGGTTCACCGCATACACTTTCTTGCCGTCCGCGGTTTCCGCCAGCGCCACCGGCGTGGCTCCCACCGGCACTGTAGTAATCAGCGCGTTCTGGGTCGCCTCAATCACTCCCACGCTGTTGCTGCCAGCGTTAGCCACGTACATTTTGGAAGTCTCGGTGGTCGCCAGGAACACCGGCTTCGATCCGCTAGGCAGATTCAGCACGGTAGGCCCCTGACTGGTCAGGCTGGGCAGATAAGTCGTCACCGTGTCATCGTCGCGGTTGGCCACATAGATGCGGGACTCGCCCGGCGGCAGAAACGCCGCATGTACCGGCCCTAATCCCGTAGGCGTGGAAAACACCGCCGAATCGCCGGGAACATTGATTTGCAGGATGCTGCCTTCAGTAGCCGGGGCGTTCTGGTTTAGCGCGAAGGCGAATGAGGTGGATTGCGGATCACCCGGCGGTCCGGCGATGGGAACCGCCACTGGTCGGAATACATCACCGCAGCCGATGGCCAACACCGCCAGCGCCAGCAGCGCCAGCAAGCCGGCGCCTCCGTTCAAACCCCTCCACCACACCCGGGAAATCTTCATCACTAGCTCTGTTTGAGGTGAGTGCTATTGTAGCGGGAAAGTGTGTCTCGGCGCTAATGGCGCGCCAGCGGGGGACGACAGATTTGCGGTCGTGGCGTCTCTGAAAAATTGCTCACACCCGGTTGATCAGTGTCGCCACATAGGCCGCGCCGAAGCCGTTGTCAATATTTACTACGCTCACGTTAGAGGCGCACGAGTTCATCATCCCCAGCAGTGCCGCCAAGCCGTCGAAGCTCGCTCCGTAACCGATGCTGGTGGGCACTGCGATCACCGGCACCCCAATCAGTCCGCCCACCACGCTGGGCAGCGCTCCTTCCATGCCCGCGCACACAATCACCACACGGGCTCGCGCCAGCGCCTGGCGGTGCGCCAGCAGGCGATGAATCCCGGCCACGCCCACATCGTAGAAATGCTCCACGCTGTTGCCCATCAGCTCAGCGGTGACCACCGCTTCTTCCGCCACCGGCACGTCGCTGGTTCCTGCTGAAACAACTGCGATCGTGCCCTTCCCATAATTCTTGCGCTCGCGCCGCAGCGTGATCGCCCGCGCCAGTTCCCGGTACTCAGCGCCCCTCACTTTCTTCTTCGCCGCCGTGAACTGTTCCCTCGTTGCCCGCGTGGCCAGTACGTTCTGGGAGTGTCGCGCCAGCCGCGCAAAAATCTCGCCCAGCTGCCCCGGCGTCTTGCCCTGCCCCAGAATTACCTCCGGCATCCCCACGCGCAGCGCCCGGTGATGATCTACTTTGGCAAAGTCCAGATCTTCGAAGGGCAAATGGCGTAGCAGTTCCACCCCTTCATCCGGCGACACTTTCCCGCGCCGCACCTCCTCGAAAATTTTTCGCAGCTTGTCGGAAGTCATGGGGAGGAAAGTACCCGGTACCTGATACTCAGTCATCAGCTTCCACCGCGAACTCTGACTCTGAGCAACCAGGAACTGGGTATTAGGTACCGAGAACTGAGAACTGCTACTTGATTTCCTTCATCGGCAGCAGCGAACCATAATCCTGCCCTTGTGGATTCACCGCCCGCGCGACCACTGCGTCGAAGGCCCCGCGAACCTCCGGATACTTGGCCACAAACGCCTTGATTACGGTCATGTTCTCCTGAAATGTTTTGCTGCTGTCGGAAATGTCGGGCACCTGATACCGGACCACCAGGTCCATATCCTGGCCCACAGGCACGGGAAACACCTGCACCAGCTTATAGGTCTGCCCGCCCATCGCATTGTCCACCGGCCCGCTCACCGGCATGTCCTTGGGCACCACCTGCTGGGTCTCGTCGTAGATTTTGTCCAGCTGCGGCGTGCCCATGAAGTCTACCGGCGAAAGCAGTTGCCGCGCTTCAATCAGGTAGTAGTAGGCGTTCAGCGTCTGGCCTTGCGCCTTGTACTGCCGTGCTTTGTCCCAAAACCATTGCCCGTCGTGGCCGTTGATGGTCTCTGGCCGCACGTAGTATCCGGCCAGCTTCCAGTTTGCCGCCGCCAGCGCCGCCTCCGGATTCTCGCTTTGCGCGTTGCTTGTGCCTCCCGCCATCTGCGCCTGCAGAATCATCGTGACGCTGTACCTGGCGGCTTTCGCCGTGGTCACGTCCTGGATGACCACCGCGTAGGTTCCCGGCGGCAGATTGGGAATGGAAAAACCGACCCGGTCCGGCGAGTTATAGATGCCGCAAAAAAATTCCGCCCGCTCCAGCGGCGCCGTGCCTGAAGCTTCCAGCACATAGGGCGGGCGCACCGCGCTCGGTGCCCCGGCAAAATCCTGCTTGTGATCGTTTACCGCCGCTTCCACTCCGCCAAAGCTCGCCCCCAGGCTCGGAATGGCATTCTGCTGCAAGCTGGCGCTATCACCCGTCGCCGCAAACTGGAAGTAGCGCTTAGCCGTGTTCTGCAGCGTGCTTACGGCGTTGGCCCCCATATCGGAAGCGGTCAGGCAGGCCTCCTGCGCACAAACAAGCTGGCTCAACCCCAAAGTGAGGCAAAAAACGGCTAAAAAAGCTGCCAAATGGCGCGCAAGACAACACAGTCTTCTCGTTCTCATCATAGCCAAGTCCGCTGAGTAGGCCACTACTGCTACGATGCCAAATCCGGCTACTCAGATGCAAGCAAACGCATATGGTGCAGGCACTTAGATGTAACTCTGGTCATGTTACCTCGCCCCCGCTGCAGGAGTGCTACAATTTAGCTGGCTCGTCACCCCACGAGCCCCACTCCCCAGCGCGGTCGTTTCCCATGTTCCGTTCCCGGCAAATCGCGATTATTTTCCTTGCTATTGGAGTTCTGCCGGCTCTGCTTTGGGGCGCTCCTCAGAAAACCCAAAAACCGCATACCCTGCGCGTCAAGGCGGCAGCTAAGCCCGTGGTCGCGCCCGCTCCTCCGACCGCTCCCCCGGCGCCGCCGCCAACCCTGGAACAGATGCCGGCGCAGCCGCCCCAGGTCAGCTACCTCAACGGCCAGCTCACGATTATTTCCCGCAACTCCACTTTGGCCGACATTCTTCATTCTGTCGCTCGCCTCACCGGCGCGACCATTGAACTGCCGCCCGGCGCAGGATTCGAGCGTGTGGCCGGCCGCATGGGCCCGGGCCCGGCGCGCAACGTTTTGGCCGAGTTGCTCAACGGCTCCCGCTACGACTACGTGATGGTCGCTTCCACCACCAATCCCGGAGGATTGCGGCACGTCATCCTCACTCCCAAGTCCGCTGGCGGCGAAGGACCGTCCAGCCCGCCCGTGGCTGCTTACCAGCCGCCTCAGCCTGAGCCGCAGGTCGCGCCCAACGAGCAGGAAATGCCGCCCGACGCCAGCGCCGATGAGTCAGAGATTCCACCCGAGGAACCGCCTGCTGATGACCAGGCCGGCCAACAACCGCCCCAGGCGCCGCCGGGACAAGCCTACCCGCAAGCCTACACGCCTGGCGCTCCCCAGTCTGGCAGCGTCCCGCCTGGTGCGCAGCAACCGGCTGGCGTCAAGACCCCCGAACAACTGCTGCAGGAACTGCAGCGCATGCAGCAGTTGCAACAGCAGCAACAACAGCAGCAACAACAACCTCAGCAGCAGTAACTTCACATCTGCCCTTCGATCGCAGTCGAGGGACCTCTGCCAGCAACACCTCTCCGCTTACGATTGCCATCCTCTCCGCTTACGATTGCCATCCTCTCCGCTTACGATTGTCATCCTAAGCACAGCGAAGGACCTGCTTCTTGCTTGTATCGCCGCCGACCGACCGCTCTGAGCATAACTTCCTTCTGTCATCCCCGAGCGTAGCCGGTGCACTGCAAACGCCGTCGTCGGGAGTTTCCTCTGCGTTAAGGTTTTTTATAGACAACTCCTCCCTTCATCACGAAATTCACCTTCTCCAGTTCGGTCACGTCACGCAGCGGGTCGCCGGGCACGGCTACGATGTCGGCGTACTTGCCCGCCTCAATAGTTCCAACTTTGTCCGCCATGCCCAGCAGTTCGGCGGCGGTCACGGTAGCGGAGCGGATGGCCTGCGCCGGGGTCATGCCGTACTTCACCATCAAAGGAAATTCCTGCGCCGGGTTCACGGTCCAGGGGAAACCGCCGGCATCGGTGCCGAAAGCAATCTTCACGCCCTCATTCAGCGCGCGCCGGAAAGTGTCACCGTGAATTGATACCATCTGCTCCCAGACTTTCGCGCCTGCTGCCGCCCGGCCTTGGGCCACGTACTCGCCCACAAACAGCGTGGGCACGTAGTAGATGCCCTTCTGCGCCATCGTCTTCAGATCATCGGGCGCGATGTACATGCCGTGTTCGATGGAATTTACTCCCGCCGTTACTCCATTGTGGACACCGTTAATGCCGATGGCGTGCGAGGCTACCGGGCGGCTCTCGCGGTGCGCTTCGTCCACAATCGCATTCAGTTCGTCCATGGTGAAGGTCGGCCGGTCCTCGACCACGCCCTTATCGGTCACCCGATAGCCGCCATCGAGATAAGTCTTGATCCAGTCCGCGCCCTTGGAAATCTGCTCCCGCACCGCGGTGCGGCATCCTGCGGCGCCATCGCACACCTGCACGCCATGCGGCCAGTCCGGCCAATCCCAGCGAAAGCCCAGCACCGGATAGGCGCCGGTTACATCCAGCGCCCGTGTCGCCACTCGCATGCGCGGCCCTTCCGTGATGCCGCGCTCAATGGCGTGCTTCAAATCCACATCGGCGTAACCCGCGCCTTCAGTTTCCAGGTCGCGAATGGTGGTGAAGCCGTATCCCAGCGCCAGCCGTGCCGCCTGGGTAGCCACGATAGCGCGATAGGCGTCGGACTCCTGCAGAATCTGCTTGTTGTAGTCCTCTTCGGTGACGTCGCCCGTCAGCAGCGTGTGGGTGTGGGTGTCAATCAGCCCCGGCAGGCAGGTCTCCCGGGAGAGATCAATGAGGGTAGCGCCCTTGGGCATCATCTGGTCGTAGCTCGCGGCCTGCACCTGCTTGATGTTTTCCCCCTCGACCACCACATCTACGTTGTGCCGCGGCTGCTCTGCCTTCTCGTCAATCAGCGTCCCGCAGCGCAGATAAGTCACCGCACGCTTCTGAGTTGAGCTTTGCCCTGCCGCTCCCTGTGTGGGGACAGCCGCCCTCGGCTGTCCGGCCGAGCGCAGCTCGGCTAAGATCGGCTCCCCGCTTCCATCCCCGCGTTTGTCCTGCGCCCACGACGCGCCCTTCATCGCCACCACTGCCGCCAGCAGTGCCGCCGCTTTCAGGAACATACTTCTCCTGTTCATCATGCTGCTCCTCCATGCCTTTGCTTGGGCCGCCGAGTGTACCAAAATCGGGGCGGTGTGGCTTCGGCTGAAGGTTTGGTGTGTTGAATTGGCTACAGGAAGTAACAGCCAGGACAAATGAACTCTCAGGTACCGAAAGCGGGAACTACCTTAAGGCGAGGTCAGTTTTTAGCGGGCGATGGCACTTCGTCAAAATGTGCGTATAAACATTAAGAGTCCCGAGGTGATGTTGCACCCATTCGCCTCAGCCAGTAGCTCGCTTTAGACCCTTGCCGACCTGCACTCGCTGCTTCCTTGCGGGTTACAGCGCGCGATCGTTCCGCTCGGGCTCCGGGCTCACCGCCAACCGGGTAAATCTGTGCAACGCCTCGGGACTCCAATTGCTTTTCAGCAGGTTTCCTGTTCGCCTCGACCAGCGCTTTGCTATAGACCCTCGCTGACCTTCCCTCACTTGCCTTGCGGCTGCAAGGGTGATCTTGCTCGAGCCCCGGACGCTACGCCAACCGGGTAAACATCAGAAA
Source organism: Terriglobales bacterium (assembly GCA_035702725.1). GTDB lineage: Bacteria > Acidobacteriota > Terriglobia > Terriglobales > Acidobacteriaceae > JAICWP01. The sequence goes on from DASSQB010000619.1 coordinate 15,689, forward strand.
TTGCCGAAGAACGATTATCTTTTTACTCCTTACATTTTTTAAGTCAACTGCCAAGGCAGAAGTTTATAAGCCGTATTTTCTTAGGCTTGCGGCGCTTCCACACGCGACTGCCCGCATCTTGGTGCAGCCGGGTATCGGGGTTGGTTCAAGAACGTTGCGCAGCGCGGCAAATGCGGGCTTTTGCATGTCCGAGCCCGCAAAATAGGCTGATTTGAATGTTTCAAAAATGTGGAAATTCTCCGGAAGTGCCTCCAGTTGCGGATTTCGCATTGCCGCGTTTCGTTGCAAAGGGCCAGCCTCTACAATGACGCAACGCACAGGGTAGAATCATGCGATTCAAATGACTAACCCAGCCTGGAATCATCCTTTGCGACAACTACTTGCTGTAGTAGCCCTGCTGACGCTGCCTTTGGCTGCGCAGAGAATTTCCCCGGAGCAACGCACGGCACGCTATCTCGATTCAGTGCGCCATCAGCCTTCGCTGCTGATGGCTTTCCTGAAACAGATGCCCAAGGGCGGCGACCTGCACAATCATCTCTACGGCGCAATTTATGCCGAGAGCTTCATCCAGTGGGCGGCGCAGGACGGGCTGTGCGTGGAGCGGGTCAGCCTGACGCTGGTGGCTCCCCCCTGTGACCAGTCCACGGGAAAACCGCCCGCTTCCGATGCGCTGAAGGATCCCGACTTATACGCGCAGCTGGTGGATGCCTTCTCCATGCGCGACTGGAACGCGGCTCGCGACTCCGGCCACGATCACTTCTTCAACTCGTTTTTGAAATTTGATGCCGTGACTGCCCGCCATATCGGCGACATGGTCGCGGAGGCCGCCAGGCTCGCCGCCGGCGACCGCGTTGCCTATCTGGAGCTGATGTACGCTCCCGACAATGGCCAGGCCATGCGCCTGGGCGAGCGCGTGGGCTGGAACAACGACTTTGCCCAGATGCGCCAGCGCTTGCAGGCCAACGGCCTTGCTGACGTGATTGCCGCCGCCCGCAAGTCGCTGGATGAAGATGAAGCCCGCATGCGCCAGGACCTGCACTGCGGAACTGCCGGCGCGGAACCCGCTTGCCAGGTCACCGTCCGCTGCCTTTATCAGGTGCTGCGCGGCTTTCCCCCGGAGCAGGTGTTCGCCCAGATTCTCACCGGCTTCGAACTGGCCCAGGCCGACCCCCGCGTGGTGGGCCTCAATCTGGTCATGCCGGAAGACTGGTACGTGCCCATGCGCGATTTCCGGCTGCACATGAAGATGATTGATTACCTGCACGCCATCTATCCCAAGGTGCGCATCAGCCTGCACGCCGGCGAACTGGCCGACGGCATGGTGCCACCTGAAGGCCTGAGCTTTCACATTCGCGATTCGGTGGAAACCGGCCATGCGGAGCGCATCGGGCACGGCGTGGACGTGATGCGCGAAACCGATCCCATCGGCTTGCTGAAAGAGATGGCGCAGCACAACGTGCTGGTGGAAATCTGCCTCACCAGCAACGATTTGATTCTGGGAGTGCGCGGCAACGAACACCCGCTGCCCGTATACATGAAATATGGTGTGCCGGTGGCGCTCGCCACAGACGACGAGGGCGTGTCGCGGTCCGACATGACGCACGAGTATTTGCGCGCCGTGGAGGGCTACAATCTCAGCTATTCGCTGCTGAAGAACATGGCGCGCGCCAGCCTGGAGCACAGCTTTCTGCCCGGCGCCAGCTTGTGGAAGGACGGGCGCACGTTTCTGGCAGTGGCCGCGTGCGCGGCGGATTCACCGCGGAAGCCTTCGCTTTCGCCAGCGTGCCGCAAGTTCCTCGATGCCAGCCAGCGCGCGCAAGTCGAGTGGCGGGAAGAAGGCGAGTTTGCGAAATTTGAGGCGAAGTTCTGAAGGTCAGCAATTAGCACTTGGCAGTTAACACTTAGCCCCTGAACGGTGTGATTGCATCAATGTTATTTTGCGAATGTCATGCTGAGCGAACCGGAGCCGCGCAAGCGGTGAGGGCGAGTCGAAGCACCTTGCGTTTCGCAGTAACAAGCACCAGGTCCTTCGATTCGCGAGCACCTCGCGCAGCTCGGTCCACACTCGCTCAGGATGACATTCACAACCTGCTTGGTTGAATTCTTATGAGCAGCAAACCGCGAACTCAGCCAACCTCCGACGAATTCTCCCGCGCCGGGCAGGCGGCGCAATTCATTCTGGCGAAGACGAAGCTGCGCCCGAAAATCGCGGTCGTGCTCGGCTCTGGCCTGGGTGCTTTCGCTGACGAACTAGGCGATGCCGCCCGCGTTCCCTACCAGGAGATTCCCTCCTTCCCGCGTTCGACTGCGATCGGCCACGCCAGCGTGCTGGCTATCGGCACGTGCGAAGGCGTGCCGGTGGCCGCCATGCAGGGGCGCGTCCACTTGTACGAAGGTTATTCGCCACAGGAAGTCGCATTTCCCATGCGCGTTCTGGGACGCATGGGCGTGAAAGCCGCCATCCTGACCAACGCCGCCGGCGGCATCAACCTGGAATACAAGCAAGGCTGTCTGGTGCTGCTCAGCGACCACATCAACCTGCAGGGCCGCAATCCGCTGGTCGGGCCCAATGACGAGCGCTTCGGGCCGCGTTTTCCCGATATGACCCGCGCCCACCACAAGCCTTACCGCCAGGCCGCCCTGGAGGAAGCGCGCCGCCTGGGCCTCACCTGCTTTGAAGGCGTATACGCCGCGCTGCTCGGCCCGAATTACGAAACCCCGGCGGAGATTCGCTATCTGCGCACTATCGGCGCCGACGTCGTCGGCATGAGCACCGTCGCCGAAGTGATCGTGGCCCGCCAGATGGGCATCAAGGTGCTGGCCATTTCCTGCGTCACCAACATGGCCGCGGGCATCCTCGACCAACCCATCAACCACGAAGAAGTGCTGGAGACTGGCGAGCGCGTAAAGGGCCAATTCATCGCCCTGCTGCGGGCCCTGATTCCGCGGATGGCGGAGGATGTGGGGTAAAAGAGCAATTAGCACTTGGCAATTAGCGCTTACCCCTAACGGCTCTCTTCGAATCGACGCTCAGGTTCAGGGGCCAAATGCTAAGTGCTAAATGCTTGCTTTTCACTGCTGGCAGGCAGGGAGTGGTAAGCAATTAGCACTCAGCTCTTTACGGAATCGCAAGCTTCCTCGGCGTCATCCCGAGGGGCTTCAGCCCCGAGGGATCTCGCGGGCGCTACCACGTACTGTGCCGCGGCACGCGAGATGCTTCGCGGCTGAAGCCGCTCAGCATGACGCCGGTACAACATGCCGCTGCTCGCTGAGTGCTGAACGCTGAGGGCTTATTTATAATCAATCTTTGCTATGGAATCGCAGGAGGACGCCGATGGCTGGAGTAATCCCCGACAAATACACCGACCTGTTCAAGAAGAAAGCGTTTGCGAGCCTGGGCACCTTGAAATCCGACGGCAGTCCCCAGGTGACGCCAGTATGGGTGGATTACGATGGCAAGAACATCATCGTTAACACCGCCGAAGGCCGGGTCAAAGACCGCAACCTCAGGCGCGATGGGCGGGTGGCGCTCGCCATTATTGACCCGGACAATCCTTATCGCTACCTGGGAGTAGAGGGCAAGGTGGCGGAGGTGACAAACAACGGCGCCGACGCCCATATTGACAAGATGGCCAAGAAATACCTCGGCATGGACAAGTATCCCAATCGCAAGCCGGGCGAGGTGCGCGTCATCTTTAAGATTCAACCGGAACGCGCGCACACTATGGGATAGCGCCTCCCCACGGAATTCCGGTAGAGACGTAATTAATTACGTCTCCGGCGAAGAACTCTATGGCCTCAACTAAACCTGCTGCCAACCCGCTTCGCATCGTTCGCGCTGACGCCAAAGACGCGGACCGCATCGCGCCACTGTTCGACGCCTACCGCCGGTTCTA
>DASSQB010000620.1:0-13459 GCA_035702725.1 Terriglobales bacterium
GGCCCTGCAACTGGTCGGCCTGGGCGAGCGGCTGCACCATTTTCCGCGCCAGCTCTCCGGCGGCCAGGAGCAAAGGGTAGCGATCGCCAGGGCGATTGTCACCGATCCGGATTTCATCCTGGCTGATGAGCCCACCGGGAATCTGGACGCCGCTTCGGCCAACGAGGTGCTACGCCTGCTGCGCGCGCTCAACCAGGAACATGGAAAGACCATCGTGATGGTGACCCCCGATCCTCATGCGGCGCACTTTGCCCGGACTGTGCGTTACCTGGAAAAAGGGGAGCTGCTGCCGGAAGGCAAGGTTCCGCAAGACTGGCAAGCTCCAGCATCGTTCCCGGTTTCCTCAACACCGCCTTTCTCAAGCGAGGCGGGACGATGAATTCGAAGCGCCCGAATTCAAACCAACCGTTTTGAGTGTGAACTTGGCCCGCCCTGCGGGTGACCATGCGCCAGACAAAGCCGGGGCGCCTTCACGAAATATTACGTAACCTTGAGTGCTGACTCCGGTCCAAACCTGTTCGTCGACTCCCCCTGTGGCACACCGCATTCAGAGGCGCATTCCGAAGAAGGGATGCCAGAAATGAAACTCCGGTCGTGATATGCTCCCACCCCGCGATGTTCTGCGCTCCAGTCAAGCCTGTGCTCATAACTGGGCGCGTGAGGCCATGCCATTCAGGCCATCAACGTAAACGAATCAAGAAGGAGAATTTCACGTATGACCCGCATGATGCGAAGCTTGCTTAGCCTTCTAGTAACAGCCCTCGTTATCGTAACCTTCAGCTTCGATGCACGTTCACAGAACCGCCCCCCAAACGCTCGAACTGCCTTCAAGACGATGGTCTCGCACCGGGGTCACATCCCAGGAGTCAAATCTGTGGCCGGACCGGCCGGAATGGAAACAGCAGCCACCTTCTCCGGTTCCCCCTACGATGTGGGCCCGAGCATAACTCCCACTACGACAGTTCCGGAAGCTGAAGAGCACATCGCCGTTGATCCCAGCCATTTCAACAACCTGGTTGCGATGATCAGCGACTTTTCGCTGAGGGGCGGATTCAACACCAGCAAGTTCGCGTTTTCCAACAACGATGGCAGCAATTGGAACGAAAGCTTCGTGCCCCTGTCCGCGGGATTCCCTGCCACTGCCGATGGGCACCTCTGGCAAGCTAATAGCGACCCAGTGGTAGCGATCGATAAGCTGGGCAATGTTTATTTAGAAAACTTGTACCTGCAGGTAGACAGCGCTTTCAATATCACCAATGACGGCTTGTATGTGTGTGTTGCAAACTTGCAATCAGGTCCTAGGTTCACGCAATCCGGGTGCCATGCCATCAAGACGGCGCTCGCACCCACGACCTTCATAGAGGACAAACCCTGGATTGCGGTGGATAACAGCACATCGAAGTCGTCCGGAACTGTGTACGCCTCATGGACGCACTTTACAGCCACGTCCGATATGATTTTCGTCTCGCATTCGACCGATCATGGTGCGACTTGGTCGAAACCAATACAGATCAATCCTGATTCGCAAAACGGCGCCGTCCAGGGTTCTCAGGTCGCGGTGGGCCCGGCGGGTGAGGTGTACGTTGCCTACGAGGTATTTCTGGGTAGTACCGGTGACCAGGGTCAGCACTTCATTGCTGAATCCACGAATGGCGGCGCGAGCTTTGGGAAAACGGTAGCCATGACCCCGATATTCAATAACCTGAGCTTCAGCGCTCCCTATCGCGACAACACCTTTCCGGCCCTGGCGGTGAGTCCGGTTTCCGGCAATGCTTTCATTTACGACGTGTACACAGATCAGCCTGGAACCAACTCGCGCACTGCTTTTGTCCGCTCGACTCTGCCGGCAGCATTGACCTCCTTCACCAGCCCGATCAGTATCAATGATGTCACAACGGGACAGCGTCTGATGCCAGCGGTTGCGGTTGATAGCAACGGAGTGGTCAACATAAGTTGGTTTGACACGCGAGGCAGTAGTGGAACGGTGACCCTTCTCGACATCTTCGCCACCTACACCAAAGATGAAGGAGGTACATTCGCGCCCAATGCCCAGGCGAACTCCTCCAGCATCCACGCCAGTTCTCGTGGAGACTTCATCGGAGACTATGCCGGCATTGCGGCCAGCCCGGATAGCACAAATAGTCTGGCCCATCCTGTATGGACCAGCGATGGGCTAGGGTTCAATGGCCAGATGCAGACGTCAACTCTCACGGTTCCGTAACTGGAGGGGGAAACCCCAGATGAAAACGCAGGCCGTTGAGACGCTTCCCGCCTTGGACAAATGTCGGGGCCCGTCCAAGGCGCAAACTGCGGATTCCCTCAGGGGCTAAAGCCCGGCCCAATAAGTGGGCGCTGGCGGCACGCCTGAAGGCGTGCCCTGATACGAACCCAGGCCGGTGGCCCACTCAAGCCGGGTTTTGGCCCAGGTCCCTCGACTTGCTCGGGATTTGGGCGCGCGGCTCAGGGGCTGAAGCCCAATGTCTATGCGACTGTAACGGCGTGGCTGAAGCCACGCCCTTTCGAAAGCGATGTATGACTCCCCGGGGCAGCTGCTCATCTCCCACACAACGAAAACCCCGTTGTGTGGGCCCACCCGTCGGAGCACGCCGGGGTGGCGGTGCACGCGAGATGCTTCGGCGCTAAAGGGCCTCAGCATGACGCCTTCCCTCAGAAGGCGCCCGCGAGGCGCTCTGTTATAATTTGGCCGTTCACCCTTGATCATCCACGTGTTTCGAGTGCCCAGCTTGAAATTCGGCGCCACCGCCTTATCTGTCGTTCTCCTTCTCCTGCTTACCGCGTGCAGCGGCGGAAGCAGCCCCAGCACTTCGTCGGTGAGCAACATCCGGCCGCGAGCTTTTGTCTCCAATGCCGGCGCGTCAAACCTGCAGATCGTCAATGCGGCTACCGATGTCCTCGACTTTGCTCATAGCATCAATGTGGGCACTTCGCCTGGCCTGATGGCGCTGGCGCCCAACCGGAGCCTGACGCTGGTGTTCAACTCCCTCAGCCACAATGTTTCGGTGGTCAACAACACGCAGGAATCGCAGACCGCCACCATTCCTATTCCCAGCTGGACAGAAAGCATGGCCGTCTCGCCGGACGGCACCCTGGGATACGTGGCCATGCCGGCAGCGACGGTGCTCGGGCAGCCGGCGGGAATCGTGGACGTGCTCGACCTGCTGAACAACAGCGTGAAGTTCACGCTGAACCTTCCCCAGGCGCACCGGCTGGTGGTGAACCACAGCGGCAACCGGGTGCTGGTATTCAGCGACAACTCCGATTCGGTCACGGTGATTAATCCCAACCAGATCGGCAAGGGGGCGTATTCCACCACGGTCACGGGATTTGACCGGCCGGTGGGGGCCGTTTTTACTGACGACGACAGCACCGCCTACGTGGTGAATTGCGGCCCGGAGTGCGGGGGGAGCAGCGCCGGGGTGACGGTGCTGCACATGAGTACGAATACGACCGGGGCCACGGTGGGCCTGGCGGGCGCTACGGTAGGCACGCTATTCAGCGGCAATCTGTACGTGGCAGGCAGCGGAAACGGAGTGGGCACGCTGCAGGTGGTGAACACCGCCAGCCTGGTGGCGTCGCCACCGGTGAACATCAGCAATGGCTACCATGACCGGATGGAGCTGGGCAGCAACAATAAACTCTTCGTTGGTTCCCACGGCTGCAGCACTCGAGGCTGCCTCACCATTTTCGACATCGGGGCGAAAACCGCGGTGGTGGACACGCCCAGCGGCGATGTAACCGGCCTTGCGCCCATTGCCGGGCGCAACATCGTTTATGTGGTCGAGGGCGGCGAGTTGCGGATTTTCGACACTAAAACCAGCGCTCCCTCCACCGCGCGGTTCATTGACATTGTTGGCCAGGCAATGGACGTGAAAGAAGTGGATGCGCAGTAATTAGCGCCGCCCTGCAGAAAGCTAACTGGCCCGCTTGCTGGCGGCCCGCCGGGGGTCCGGCCTGGGCTTCACTTTGTTCTTGCCCTGGAGATTGAGCGCCACGGCAGCGCGGATGAGGTCCTTTAAGGCGGCCTCATTGACCGTGTCGCCTTCGTGGAAGTCAATGGCGCGCCTGACGTTGCCCTCGAGGCTGGAGTTGAACATGCGGGCAGGGTCGGGCAGCGCAGCGCCTTTGGCAAAGGTCAGCTTGACGACGTTCTTGTAGGTCTCTCCCGTGCAGACGATGCCGGCGTGGGAGAAAACGGGAGTGCCCGGCGTTGTCGCCTTGACCCATTTTCGCTCTTCGACAATCTCAGGGTCGGCCTGGTGGATGATTTGGCGCACTCGCGCGAGCGTCTTCCCGCGCCAGTCGCCAAGCTCCTTGATCCTCGCATCAATGAATGCAGAGCCTGATTCTACGGGCTTTTTCATGTGGAGCTCCAATTCGCGCACATATTTTAGGTGCGCTGAGCATAAGCTGCAACCTCGGCGGTGGAAGCCTGGTCTGATTCGTTGACTTGCGATGCGTGACTACTGACTCCCGCTTTTAGCTTTTTCCAGCCTTTCCAGGAGCAGATTCGCCAGCTCCAGTTCGGTGACGCCGTCGTGCGGGCACATAACCATGGCGCTGGCCAGCTGCAACCCGGTTGTGCTGCGGGGCAGGTTAATGGATTCCACCGCCGAGCGCAGTTTGCCCAGAACCGCATCCACACCGCGGCGGTCTATTTCCGGCAGCACCACAGCAAAGCGGTCGCTCATGTAGCGGCAAAGCACATCGTTGCTGCGCAGCTGCAATTGCAGGCTGCGCGCCACCTTGTGCAGCAACTGGTCGCCGGTTTCAAAACCATAAGTGGCGTTTACCTGGCGAAAATGGCGCAGGTCGAGCAGGATCACGCCAAACTGCTTGTTGTAGCGGCGGGCGCGCGCCACTTCCTGCGCGAGGATGAAATAGAAATAGCGCTGATTGTGGCAGCCGGTGAGGAAATCCTGGTTGGCCACCCGGTGCAGTTCCTCGGCAAGCTGCACGTTCCTGGTGGCGGTGGCGCAAACATCGGCAGCGGCCTGCGCCAGGGTGCGGTCATCGGCGGTAAAGAAGTTGGCGCGTTCATGCGCCAGCACCATCGCCCCCATGGCTTCACCCAGGAAAATCAGGGGAGCGCACAATTCTGAGCCGGTATAGGCAAAACACGTGGGCCAATCAGGCTGGGCGGCTACGTCCGCCTCCAGCACGGCCGCGCGCGCCTCCAGCGCTTTAGCCAGGGCGCCATTGCGCGCCGAGGCCCGGAAACGTTCCACATCAGGCTCGCCGTTGGGAGAAGCGGCAGGTACAAAGATGCCTTGCGGTCCGCGCAGCACGATAGCCACCCGTGCGCCCTCGAAGGCGTCGCCCAGCAGGTCGGCCAGAGTCGAAAAAAATTGCTGGGTGTGGCTGGCCGAGGACGCGGTGCGGGCAATGAGGTTGATGAGCTCAATCTGGCGCCGACGGCGCAGCGCCGTGGAGTGCAGCCGGGCATTTTCCACGGCCACCGCGGTCTGAGCGGCAAACAGGGAGAGCAGGGGAACGGTGTTCTCGGGAAAGGCATCGGGATTGTCGCTCAGCAGCAGAAGCACGCCCAGCAGCTGGTCGCGGACCAGCAGCGGCAGAGCCAGCTCGCTGCCGCCCTTCGCAGCCTCCTCACGCAGATGTATCAGAGAACGGGTCTGGGCAGAACGCTGAGTGGTGCCTTCACTCTCCAGCCGCAAGCGGCCGGGCACAGCGCCCGCTTCATAGCCATGATGCGTCTGGGGATAGAGTTCGTGCGCCGGTTCGTCGAGCAGAAAGACGGCGCAACGGCTGGCGCCGAAGTAGGTGCGCACCACCAGCAGGGCCTGGTGCAGCACGGTCTCCAGGTCGGTGCTGGCGAGGATAAGCTGCGTGGCCTGCTGCAGGACGGCCACATCGCGAACGCTGGCGTAACCCGAGCTCACAGATGGTTCCCTTGGCGGTGGTTTGCCGTGATTATACGGGCGGCGGGAATGGATGCCGGAGAAAGATGAGGCCTGTCCGCCCGGCACGAACCATATCGTTGACCCTCGCCCAGCGTCCGTCATACCATGGGTTGCTTGCCAGGCGGGGTGGAGACCATCCCCGATGATCGGCGAAGTCCTTGCCCATTACCGCATCCTACGCAAACTTGGTGGCGGCGGTATGGGCGTCGTTTACGAGGCTGAAGATCTCAAGCTGGGCCGCCGTGTAGCCGTCAAGTTCATCCCTGAGAATCTGGCCCACGACCCCAAGACCTTGCAGCGCTTTCTGCGCGAGGCGCGCGCGGCTTCCGCCCTTAACCACCCCAACATCTGCACCATCTACGAGGTGGAAGAGCACGACAGCCGGCCTTTCATCGTCATGGAGATGCTGGAAGGCGAGAGCCTGAAGCAGCGCCTGCATGGCCAGCCCCTGTCCCTGGAGGAAGTGCTTGACGTGGGCATTCAGGTGGCCGATGCGCTGGGTGCGGCGCACGACAAAGGCATTGTGCACCGCGACATCAAGCCGGCCAACATCTATGTGTCGCCGCGTGGGCAGGCCAAAATTCTCGATTTCGGCCTGGCCAAGCTGAGCCCGGCGCAACAGGCGTTCGCCCCCGACGGCAGTTCCAACTCATCCATAGAGGAGAGCCTCACGGCCGAGGGAGTGGTGCCCGGGACCGCGGTCTACATGTCGCCGGAGCAGGTGCGCAGCGAGGAAGTGGACGCGCGCTCCGACTTGTTTTCTTTCGGCGTGGTGCTCTATGAGCTGTCCACCGGTCGCAAGCCGTTTGCCGGCAAGAACGTAGTGCTTACGCTGGAGGCGATCCTGCACCAGAAGCCGGCTTCGCCCCTGGCCTGGAACGCCGAGCTGCCGCCCGAATTCGAGCGCATCGTGGGCAAGACCCTGGAAAAAAAGCGCGAAGACCGCTATGGCAGCGCCGGCCAGTTGCGCACCGACCTGCTGCGCCTGAAACGGGAGACCGAGTCCGGCCTGATGCCCGCGGCGCTGCGCAAATCGGCCTTGGTGCCGCGACTGCCCAGCAAGACCTTTCAGGGACCAAGCTGGTATCAGCGCTATTTATTACTGGCCATGGCCGGATTACTGGTGACGGTGCTTGTCGCCGTGGGCGCCTGGTGGTTCAGGCACGCGCGCAACGGCTCCGGCGCCCCCAATACCATCGCCGTCATTCCTTTCCGGAACATGACCGGCGACAAGAGCACAGACTTCCTCAGCTTCGCTCTGGCGGATGAAATCGCCACGCAGCTCACCTATGTTCCAACTTTGGAAGTGCGGCCCCTGGAGGAATCGCGCAAACTCGCCGAAATGGATCCGCAGCAGGCAGGCCGGAACCTGCGGGTCGCCGAGGTTTTAACCGGCCACTACCTAAAGCAGGGCCCGATGTTGAGGGTGACACTGGAAGCGGTCGAAGTCAGGACGAACCGCGTGTTCTGGCAGGGAACGGTGGCTACCAGCGCCGCTGATCTGACCGCGATGCAGGAGAACATCGCCAACCAGGTACGGCAGGAATTTATCCCCCGGCTGGGCCTGGTGAGCGCTCCCCTGCGGGCAGGCCCGCGCCCGAAGAACCCGCAAGCCTACGACCTTTACCTGCGCAGCTCGGCTATCCCACATGACCCCGTGCCCAATAAGGAAGCTATTGCGCTGCTGGAAAAAGCGGTGAAGCTCGACCCAAACTACGCGCCGGCATGGCAGGCCCTGGGCAGACGCTATTATCTCGACGCCACGTATTCTGACGGAGGAGATGCAGCCTTTGACCGCTCCACCGCGGATCTTGAACGTGCCCTGGCGCTGGATCCCAACCTGATCTCGGCCGCATCCGATTTAACCCTCAACCGCATCGAGTGGGGCGAACTGGACAAAGCGGGGGAAGCCGAGGCGCTGGTTAAGCGCCGCCCCGACAACGCTGATGCGCATTTCACGGTGGCTTATGTATATCGCTGGGCGGGCCTGCTGGAGGCGGCGTCGCAGGAATGCGATGCTGCTCTCACCCTTGACCCGGGCAATTACAATCTGCGCTCCTGCGCCTTTGCCGATATGGAACTCGGTCGCGCCCCAAAAGCCTTGCAATATTTGCGCCTGGACGCGCACTCGGAGTGGGCGCGCAATATGACCCCTGCCATTCTAATGCGCGCCGGACAAACCGCGGAGGCGCGCCAGGCGGCACAGCGCATGACCAATGACGCGCCCTGGTATGGCACTCTGCTGCAAACCTGCCTGCAACGGCCGGCGGATATGGCGAAGGTCACGCTTCAGACCGAGGCCGCCCTCAGGTTGCTGCGCGACCCGGAAATGAAATACTTTCATGCTTCGCTGTTGGGCTATTGCGGACAGGAGCAGGTAGCATTCGACCTGTTGCGAAGCGCCATCGAGCAAAACTATTGCGCTTCCTCGGCCCTGCAGGTGGACCCGATGTGGGCCAAGTTGCGCGAGAAGCCGGAATTTTCCGAATTGCAGTCCCTGGCCAATCAGTGCCAGAGCCGGTTTCTGGCTGCACTCACCGGGCCAGGACATTAAAGGATTGCTGCGCGGGGCTTTTGCACAAGCATTCGGCCGGCCGCCGGGGCTCAGATGCTTAGGCAGATGTCCGTTTTTCTTGTAAGGAGTCGAAATGATGAATAGAAGCAAAGGGAGCAGCCTGCTGCTGGTCCTGGCTCTCATCTTCGGCTGGGCTGGGTGCGCTTCCCAGCACAGCGCCGATGAAAACTACTACCTGGTCACCACCAACAAGCAAATACCCTACTGGCAAACAGCGGGCGCAGGATTTTTGCATGCCGCGACGCAGATGAAAGTGAAAGCGGAGTTCGTTGGCCCGGACACGTATGACCCCAAAGCAGAACAACTGGAATTCGAGAAGCTGTTGCAGGGGAAGCCGACCGGCATCCTGGTTTCGCCCGCCAGCGGCCAATTGATGCGCACCGACATTGATCAGGCCATTGCCGCCGGCATTCCAGTCATCACCATTGATTCCGACTCGGCCGACAGTAAGCGGCTGTTCTTTATCGGCACCAATAACTACCAGGCGGGCGTGATGGGCGCCAAGGTGGCTGCCGCCCAGATGCGCGGCAAAGGCAATGTGGTCATCTTCACCATGCCGGGCCAAGCGAACCTGGATGACCGCCTGCGCGGCTATCGCGACACCTTTGCCTCCTACCCTGAGCTGAAGATCGTGCGCCTGGTGGACATTCACGGCGATCCGCGCGTGGCTTTCGATACCACCGAACAGATCATCGGCCAGAAAAAAGAGAAGGTTGACGGATTTGTCTGCCTGGAGGCGCTGGCGGGCAAGGAGGTGGGCGAGGTGCTCGACCGTTATCACGTGACCGGCAAGACGGTGGTCGCGATGGACACCGACCCCGACACGCTGGATTGGATCAAGAAGGGAGTAATCGCCGCCACGGTGGCGCAGAAGCCCTATACCATGTCTTTAGTTGGCCTCGAGATGCTGGACGACTTGTATCACCACAAGCTGCGCTCGCTGCAGCAAAACTGGGCCCAGGACCCGTTCTCACCCTTGCCCGCATTCGTGGATACGGGCGCCACCCTGATTGATAAGAGCAACGTGGACGCGTTCATCAGCGCGCAAAAATCGGCGACAGCAAAGTGAAAATGGCGGCAGAAGAGGCTGCCAGACGGGAAATTGCACGCAAGTCTCTACGGGAGAGTGTTTCGCTTTTCACAATCGCGGGCGCGCCCGATGCGAGAGTACGATTTCGGCTGCTCATCAGGCGCAAACGGGTTTGACTCGCCCTACGCCGCCAGAAGGTCGCGTATTTTTTCCAGCAGCTCCTGGGGGCGGGTGGGCTTGGGGAGGATCTCGAACCTGTAACCGCGGGCGTGCGCGCCAGCGAGAAGGTCGGCGGCATCCGGGCGTCCGGAAAACAGCACCACCTTGCAGTTGGGCGCGGTGCGGCAAGCCTGGATGGCAACTTCCACGCCGTCTATGCGCGGCAAGATCACGTCCAGCAGCACTGCATCCGGGCCGGCTTCCCGGATCAGCCGGGCTGCCTCTTGCCCATCATGCGCCACCATGGTCTGGTAGCCGGCTCTCTCCAGGATCATCTTGACGGTGTTGGCTACCGTGGGCTCGTCATCAACAATCAGAATAGTTTTGGTTCCGCCTGCCATTTCGTCCCCAAGCCAATGTTTGCAATCAGCAGTTTTCGTCCAGCCTCAGCCATGCCGCAAGAGGCTCAGACATGTGGCGTTCGAGCACACCCCGGCATCTGGCGCCAGGTTGAGCTTCAGTTTCAGGGGAACAGAGCAGAACCAGAGTCACCGCTGGTGACAACAGGAGCAAAGAGATTACCACACACGGGGACACTGCCGAAACTCCCCTGCGGAAATCGTGTGTTGCTTTTCATAATCTTGCCGCGGGCTGACAACTCCGGTCCTGCCTCTCGCTTCTTAATGAGAGCGGCCCAGAAAACCCAGCGTGGAGACTCCCCTCCGCGATGCAGGTATGTTCCCTAGCGAGCGGGTCGCCTTCTCGACTGGGGGGACATATGTGCCCTCGCTTGGCCCGCTTCGTCCACGTCAAGACGGCTCGCTTCCAAGATTCGCGAGCAGAAAGTGCAGGCGCCAGGAAATGAGCGAGCGGGAACCCTATGCCCTTTTTCGCGGTATCTACAGCCGGGTAGCCCGGCAATTGGGAGTGGATCGTTCTTACGTAAGCCGTGTGGCCCGGGGCGAGAGGCGGTCGGAAGAAATCGAAGCAGCTTTGCGGGTCGAATTACGCCGCCTGGAGGCCGCCGTGAAGGCGCTGGGTAGAAACCTGCCCGCCAGCCGGCGTGGACGCAAGGCCAGCGTCCTGGTGGTGGACGACGAGCACACCGTAGCCCACAGCATCGCCGAAATACTCTCGCTCAACGGCTTCGAAACCCGCGTTGCCTACGACGGCCGCCAGGCCATTCGCGAAGTGCTGGAAGACTGTCCCGACGCCATCATCAGCGATGTAGTCATGCCCCGGGTGAATGGCATTGAGGCCGCCAAGGCCATCCAGGAGATGTGCCCAGAGGCGCGCATCCTTCTCTTCTCCGGCCAGGCTGCCACTTCCGATCTGCTCAAAACCGCCGAGGAGCAGGGTTACACATTCGAACTGCTCCCCAAACCCGTACATCCCGACGTGCTGCTGAGCAAGCTCAGCCAGCCCGATCCCGCTCCCATGTAGGCTTGCGCCGTGGACGCCCCACCCCATTTCTGCATCTAATCCTCCCAACTTACCTGGAAATCATTTCCGCGCGGACGGACCTCTGGGGCCGCTCAAGCCGGGGAATGGCTGTCTTTCCAGGAACTCCGAGGAGGTTTGGTGCGCAAAACGATATTAGGCCTTTTATGTGTGTTGCTTCCCCTGGCGGTTCAGGCGCAGAAGAATGACCTTGCCTTGACCGGCGGCGGTTACTTGAATGTTGGCAATCCGCTCGACCTGGGTGCTGCTCCCGCTCTGGAAGTGAGCTTTGCGCACCGCATCGCCTCCGTGCCCCTTCTTGGCCTTTACGCGGAAATACCGGTGGCTGGCTCCTTCAGCTCTAATATTCCTACTATCAGCGGCCTTACCGTGGCCCGCAGCTATACCTCATTGTTTATCACTCCCGGCCTGCGGCTCCGACTCGCCCCCTCGTTCCCCCTCTCGCCCTACGTTTCGGCGGGACTGGGCTATGGCCGTTTTAATCGCCAGCTTTTTACCGGAGGCAGCAGCGCCGATAGCACCTTTGCCTTTGACATTGGCGGCGGCCTGGACCTTAAATTCCTGCCCCTGGTGGGTTTACGGGCCGAGGTCCGGGACTTCAATTCGGGTGGACTTGGTCTGGAAACTCTGGCGCTCGGCCGGCAGAACAATGTTTTCGTGACCGCGGGAATTACCCTGCGATTCTGAGCGGGTGCGGGAGTGCGAGACCCTGTTCATCCAATGTAAAGTACCGCCCGTGGTCGCGTTTTGAGGAGTAAATTAGACAGAGTGAATTTCTCCCGGGCGGGGTTTAATGGTTTAGGACTACTCCGGCCACAGGAAATTAAATGCCGCCGCCAGCCTGGCGGGGGCATCTAGTGGGGTAAGTATGAAGCACCGCATTATCGCCTTGATTACTGTTTGCCTGTTTGCTGCAAGCCTTTTTGCCACCAACAAAAAGGACGAAGTGCCCAAGGAAGTGCAGGACGGCAGCCTGAATGACGTTTCCGCCATCGGCCACCGCAACGTCGGCTGCAACAAGGGCTTGGGCAACTGGTACAGCATTGACTCCCAGGTCAATATGGGGCGCCAGTACGCCCAGCAGGTGGAGTCCTCAGTGAAGCTGATCAAGGATCCGGTGATCGGCGAGTACATCAATCGTGTGGGCCAGAACCTGGTGCGCAACTCCGATTCCAAGGTGCCCTTCACCATCAAGGTGATTGATTCCGACCAGGTGAACGCGTTCGCGCTGCCCGGCGGCTTCTTCTATGTCAACTCCGGCCTGATTCTGGCGGCCGACAACGAAGCTGAACTGGCCGGCGTAATGGCGCACGAGATTGCCCACGTCGCCGCCTGCCACATTGCCCGCGAGCAGACGCGCGGCAACCTGGCCAACATAGCCTCCATTCCCCTGATTTTCGTGGGCGGAGGCATCGGTTACGCCGTAGAGAGCGCCGCCGGCCTGGCTTTGCCCGTCACATTCATGAAGTTCTCCCGCGGCTTTGAGGCCGAAGCGGATTACCTGGGCGTGCAGTACCTGTACAAAGCGGGCTACGATCCGCAGTCCTTTGCCGCCTTCTTCGAAAAAATCGAAGCCCTGGAGAAAAAGAAACCCGGCTTCCTCGATAAGGCATTTGACAGCCATCCGCAAACGCCGGCGCGCGCAGCACAAACGCAGAAGGAGATTGCCACCATTCTGCCCGCCCGTAACGAGTACGTGGTGGATACCTCCGAGTTTCAGGATGTGAAAACGCGGCTGGCCCACCTTGAGAACCGGCGCAAGGTGGAGAATGCCAACGGCAAGGCTGAGCCCAGCCTGCGCCGCACCCAGCAACCCGGCGACAGCACTGGCGGCAAGGACGACGACCATCCCGTGCTCAAACGCCCGGGCAGCGACTCGCACTAATCTCGGGTAGAGACGTAATTAATTACGTCTCTGCCGGTACCTGACTGCAGCTGCCGAACGCCCAGTGGTCGCCCTTAACGTCCCACACCCTGAAAGGGCTCGCCTTGTCTTTTGTCTCGACGGCAACGACGCGGATTTTTCTGCTGTAGTCGTTCTCCTTCGCCCGATTAGCCATCGTCAGATGAGTGTGAGATAGCCCCGTCCGGGCATAGATGCGGTTATTGGCGCAGACCCATTCAGTGATACCGACAATCTCATGCTGGCTCCTGCGCAGGAGAATTAACGCCCCATCATAACGGCACGGCAGTGGAAATGGGCGCGCAACATTATAGTTGGCGTGAAGTCCGCTGCACGTACATTGAGATTGCCATCTCCCTCGAAACCGGTGCAGAATTTGTAATGTATGTGAA
>DASSQB010000621.1:0-3728 GCA_035702725.1 Terriglobales bacterium
GCGCACCGTGGCCACGGTGAAGCAGGCGAACACGCAGGTAGTGGTGGCGGCGCTTGACCTGCAGGTGGGCGCCAAGCTGGAAGACAAGGATCTGCAGGAGATCCGGCTGCCCGGCGCTAACCTGCCGCAGGGCTACTACCAGAACAAGGCCGACGTGCTTGGCCGCGGGGTGGTGACGTCTATCGCCAAAGGGGAATTCATCCTGCCCAGCAAGCTGGCGGCGGAGAACGCGGGGGCGGGTCTGCCTTCGCTGATTCCGCCCGGCATGCGCGCCGTTTCCGTGCGCGTGAACGAGGTGGTGGCGGTGGCCGGCTTCGTGATTCCGGGCACGCGCGTGGACGTGCTGCTCACGGGCAATCCCCGCGGCACCGATGAGCCCCTGACCACGACGGTGCTGGAGAACGTGGAAGTGCTGGCGGCCGGACAGAAGCTGCAGCGCAGCGCCCAGGGCGAGCCGCAGAGCGTGCCCGTAATCACGCTGCTGGTTTCGCCGGAGGACGCGCAGAAGCTGACCATGGCCAGCAGCGAGGGCCACATTCAGCTGGCGCTGCGCAACCCGCTGGACACTTCGGAAGAGAATCTGGCGGTGCTGCGCGACTCCTCGCTCTACCGCATTGGCGGGCCGGCGGCGGATCCGCGGCCGGCGCGCACGCGCGTGCGCCGGGTAGCGGCCGCGCCCAAGCCGGCGCCCGCGCCCAGCATGTATGTGGTGGAGATGATCAAGGGCGACAAGCGGGATACGGCCAAGTTCTGACCGGTTTCTGAGTTATCGGCTCCCCCAGGTTGTAAATGACCTGTTTTTTTAGCGGAGAGAACAAGATGCGAGTTTTGAAAGCGGTATTTCTCACAAGCGTGCTGGCGCTGGCAGTGGCAGCGGGCACGCTCAGCTTTGGGCAGGCGGCAGCGGAAGCGGGCGCAGCCGCGCAGAAGGTAACGCCTCCCGCACCCAACCCAGCGGCAGTAGAGCCGCAGCAACCGCCCGCCGAGCCGGCGCAGCCGCCCGCCCAGCCGGCGCAGGCGGCGCAGCCAGGTCCGGCGGCAGCCAGCGCGCAGGCGGCCGAAGGCGGCCCGGCGCCGCTGCGGGTGATGGTGGGCAAGTCGCTGCTCATCAACACCACCGAGCGGCTGAAGCGGGTCTCGGTGACCGACCCCAACGTGGCCGACGCCATCGTGGTGACCCCGACGCAAATCCTGGTGCACGGGCGGGCGCCGGGCGAAGTTTCGCTGCTCATCTGGGACGAAGCCGAGCGCTCGCGCAGCTTTGACCTGCGGGTGGACGTGGACGTCACCGCCTGCGCGGAGGAAATTCACCGCATCTTTCCCGAAGAACGCATTGAAGTGTCGCCTTCGCGGGCGGCCATTGTGCTCTCCGGGCACGTCTCCACTGAGGATGTGGCCAAGCGCGCCGGCCTGATTGCGCAGGCTTACAGCCAGAAGGTGGTCAACGTGCTCACCTTCGGGCCGGTGGGCTCGCAGGAAGTGCTGCTGGAAGTAAAGTTCGCGGAAGTGGACCGCAACGCGCTCAGTCAGCTGGGCGTCAACTTGTTTTCTACCGGCGCCACCAACACCGTCGGCACCATTACAACGCAGCAGTTCGGCGGGTTTGGGCCGCAGACCATCACGGATGAGTTTCCCCGCCAGCCGGGCACCGTCTTCACCAGCAACCAGACCATCCAGGACACGCTGAACATGTTTCTGTTCCGTCCCGACATTCACCTGGGCGCGGTGATCAAGGCGCTGCAGACCAAGAACCTGCTGCAGATCCTGGCCGAGCCCAACCTGATCGCCATGAACGGCAAGGAAGCCAGCTTCCTGGCGGGCGGGCAGTTTCCCTTTCCCGTGGTGCAGCCGGGCGCGGGATTTACCGCGGTCACCATCCAGTTCAAGGAATTCGGGGTGCGCCTGAGCTTCACCCCGGAAATCATGCCCAACGGCGACATTCACCTGAAGGTGGCGCCGGAGGTTAGCGCGCTGGACTTTGCCAACGCCCTGACCATTTCCGGCTTCACCGTGCCCGCGCTGAGCACGCGCAAGGCGGAAACCGAGTTCCAGATGCAGGACGGGCAGAGCTTTGTCATCGCCGGACTGATGGACAACCGGGTGACCACCCAGATGAGCAAGATTCCCGGCCTGGGCGACATCCCTGTGCTGGGCAACCTGTTCCGCAGCCGCAGCCTGCTCAAGAGCAACTCCGAGCTGATGGTGCTGGTGACCGCCAGGAAGGTGTCGCCGGACCGGGTGGCGCCGCCGCTGCCGGAGTATCCGAAGCCCTGGCTGGACAAGAACAAGTTTGACGGCGCCAAGCCGGGAGGGGGAAAGTGAGAGGCAGTCGCCCCAGCCGGCGGGAAAAGGGCATGACGCTGCCCCTGGTGGCAGTGTTCATCGTGGTGCTGTTCGCCTTTGCCGCCCTGGCCATTGACCTGGGAGTTCTGTACACAGCCCGGACCAGCGCCCAGCACGCGGCGGACGCGGGCGCGCTGGCCGGGGCCTATACCTTCCAGGACGCCAGCAAGACCCAGCCCTCCTCGGCGCAGAACGCGGCGGTGGCGGTGGCGGTGCAGAACAAGATCCTGGGCCAGCCGCTGGCGCCAGCCGACTTCACCTTCAGCGCCGCTTCGCCCTGCCCGGCCACCAGCGCCAGCACGGGCGTGTGCGCTGACACTGCCAACCGGCGGGTTACGGTGTACATCGCGCGCACCGGGGCGGCGGGTATCGGCACCTTCTTTGCCCGCGCCATCGGCTGGCGCTCGGTAGGCGTAGCCACGCGGGCCACGGCGGAAGCCAGCAGCCAGGCGGGCGGCACCCACTGCCTGAAGCCCTTCTACATCGCCAACACGGTAGTGGCCACCGATCCCACAATTGTCCAGGCGTGTAGCCACAAACAGTACCTGTTCAATCCCGGCAGCCCGGGCCAGCTCACCAGCTTTGCCCAGGGGCAGATGGGGCAGCAGATCGTTTTGCGGCCGGTGGGGCCGAAAAATGCCAGCGTGCCCAGCCAGTATGCCTCGCTGGACTTCGGCGCCGGAGCTAGCACCTACAGCTGCGTCATCTCCCATTGCCTGAATGACCCGAGCTGCAAAGTCGATCCCTCGATTCTGGCGAATTTTACCGGCAAGTGCGGAGACAGCCTGGAGACCCAAAATGGCAACGACCCTAACAAGACCTATTGGGGCATTGCCGATCTGATCAGTCCCACCGGGGCGCCAGCCGACAGCTGGTACCAGAGCAACCCGACATCGCAGGGATTCGTGTTCTGCTACGAGTCGGCGCCCAGCACCAACTGCGACTCCAGCCTGTGGCGGGATAGCAGCCAGTCGCTGATCACGGCGCCGGTGTGGGACAACTGCAAGACCGCCATTGGCAGCGGCAAGCAGACGGTTCCGCTGATCGGGTTTGTGGAGGTTTTTGTGGACGGCGTAGATAAGGGCACGGGAAACATCTCGGCCCACCTGGTAACGGGCAGCAGTTGCGGCGGCGGCGGAAGCGGTCCGGGCACCGGCAGCGGCCCGGCGGCCATTCCCATCCGCCTCATCCAGGGCCCGTAAAGAACCGCCGGCAGAGCGGTAAACAAGCAAGCGAGTTATTCCCAGGGAAGGTAGTGAACGAATGGCTGAATTGGCAGTGGTAATACTGGCAACCGACGACGAACAGCGCTCGGTGCTGCAGGTGCTGGTGGACGGCACCAATGTGGCGCGGACGGTGCACAGCTGTCCCGCGTTTCCCGTGGC
>DASSQB010000622.1:0-7686 GCA_035702725.1 Terriglobales bacterium
AGATTACGCCGACCGTGGCGCTGGCTTCCACCGCGGCAACAATGTGCGGCATAAGGTTCTCGCCGGAACGCGCCGCCTCATCCACCCGGCGCAGAGCGGCTTGCCAGGGCTGGGGGGCGCGGCGCGCCCGCACCGCCCGCACCCGCTCCACCTGCCTGGGCTCCAGCGCCTCATCCACGTGGAAGATAGGCACGGTGTGCTCTTGCTCGGTGGTGAAACGGTTCACGCCCACCACTACCGCTTCCAACCGGTCCACCGCCTGCTGGAACTCATAGGCGGCATTCTGAATTTCCTGCTGTACATAGCCGCGCTCGATGGCGCGCAGCATGCCGCCCATGGCGTCAATCTTCTCCAGGTAGGTTTTGGCGCGGCTTTCAATCTCGTTGGTCAGCGACTCCAGGTAGTAGGAGCCGGCTACCGGATCAATGGTCTGCGGGACACCGGATTCGTAAGCGATAATCTGCTGCGTGCGCAGGGCAACGCGCACCGCTTCTTCCGTGGGCAGGGCCAGCGCTTCGTCAAAGGAATTGGTGTGCAGTGACTGCGTGCCACCCAGCACTGCCGCCAGCGCCTGCAGCGCGGTGCGCACGATGTTGTTCTCCGGTTGTTGCGCGGTGAGCGTTGAGCCCGCCGTCTGGGTATGGAAACGCAGCATCCAGGAGCGTGGGTTGGCGGCGTGGAAGTGCTGGCGCATCAGGCGTGCCCACATGCGGCGCGCGGCGCGGAACTTGGCCACCTCTTCCAGGAAATTGTTGTGACAGGCAAAGAAAAACGAGAGCCGTGGGGCGAAGCGGTCAACGTCCAGGCCGGCGTTAATTGCCGCCTGCACATAGGTCATGCCGTTCGCCAGCGTGAATGCCACTTCCTGGGCTGCGGTGCAGCCAGCCTCGCGCATGTGGTATCCGGAAATGGAGATCGTGTTCCACTCGGGCACGTGCTGGTTGCAGTAGGCAAACAGGTCGGTAACGATGCGCATGGCCTGCTGCGGCGGATAGATGTAAGTGCCGCGCGCGATGTATTCCTTCAGAATGTCGTTCTGCACCGTTCCCGAGAGCCGGCGCGGGTCCACGCCGTGCCGCTTGCCGACTCCCACGTACAGGGCCAACAGAATGGAAGCGGTGGCGTTGATGGTCATGGAGGTGGAAATGCTGGCCAGGTCAATGTCCTGGAACAGCCGCTCCATGTCTTCGATGGAATCAATGGCCACGCCCACTTTGCCCACTTCGCCAGCGGCAAGGGGATGGTCAGAGTCGAGGCCGATCTGGGTGGGCAGGTCGAAGGCCACCGACAGGCCGGTGGTGCCGTGGGCGAGCAGGTACTTGTAGCGTTTATTGGATTGCTCGGCGTCGCCCATGCCGGCATACTGGCGCATGGTCCAGAGGCGGCCGCGGTACATGGTGGGCTGCACGCCGCGGGTGAAGGGATACTGCCCGGGATAGCCGACGTCGTGCTCCTGGTCGAAGCCGGCCAGGTCCGCGGGCGTGTAGAGGGGGTGGACGCCGATGTGGGAGGAAGTTTCCTGATTGGGCGGCAAGGAGGAGGGCGTATCGGCTTGAAGTGGCTTGTCGTTAACTTCCTGCTGCAGCCCGGAGCCGGACTTTACATTCTCGGCCATGGTCAGCCCCCGCTCAGGATTTCTTGCGCACGCGCCAGAAGGAGCTTACTCCAAAGTAGACGAACAGGAGCATAAAAGCGGCGGCAAGGAGCAACCGTTCTCCGCTCACTTTGCCTGCCTGGTACTTGGGGTATTCATCCCACAGGGCTCCGCCTCCCAAAAGCGCCAGCGCCAGAAAGAAGAACCCGGTCACCTGCAGCCAGAGCAGGCTCAGCACCCGGCGAAAGTGGGAGAAGGTAACTAGCGCGGCGCGAGTAAGAGCCGAAACTCGCCGGCTGCGGCCCGCCTGCCGCGCTGCTACTCGGGTGGCTACTCTTGCTACCAGGCCTAGCTTACGAACTGTGGAAATCCCAGACACTTGGCCCACCAAGGCATTTTACCAGCCTGCCCGGGCGCGGTTCTGGACGGTTAAACGAAACGCAAGGCCCTGCTTCGGCATCGAATGTTATAGCAGGGTCTGAGCCCGGAGGGCGAGGCTGGGCCGATTGGGGTGGATGTGGATCAACAACTCAAAAAGCTGATCAAAGAACTGGGCGACGCCATCAGTGAGTCGCTGACCGAATCCGAGCAGATCGCCGACGTCATTTCCCGCATCAAGGCCGGCGGATACGACATCTTCCTGGTGCTCGAGGCGACCATAGGCTTCAACCGGCAGGATGAAAAAACCTCGCGCCGCCGTCCTACGATAACCGCCCGCACGCGGGTGCCCGAATTCAAGCTCAATTCTCAGGACATGAAGTTTCTCAAGTCGCTTAAGATCAGCGCCGACGGTGCCGCCTAGCCGCGGCGTGAGTCGCTCAACCCCTATCCGTACCGATGGTTGTGCTAGCATCTAAGGTTTGCGCGATGGCCGTTTGCTGCGGCTGAGCGCAGTCCAGCGGAGCCGCTATGAAGGATACCCTGGGAGTGCTGTTGGCCGGCGGAGCGGGAGAGCGACTCTATCCTCTAACCCGCGACCGCGCCAAGCCGGCAGTTACCTTCGGCGGCATCTACCGCATCATTGACATCACCCTTTCCAACTGCGTGAACTCCGACCTGCGCCGCGTATACATTCTCACCCAGTACAAGGCGCTCTCCCTGAACCGCCACATTCGCGAGGGCTGGAACATTCTGGCCCGCGAGATGGGCGAATTCATCGAAATTCTGCCGCCCATGAAGCGAGTGAGCGAAAACTGGTACATGGGCACGGCCGACGCGGTTTACCAGAACATTTACTCCATCGGCTCAGAGCAGCCGCGGCACGTGCTGATTCTCGCTGGCGACCACATCTACAAGATGAACTACGGACTGATGCTGGAGCAGCATCACGATTCGGGCGCCGACGTCACCCTGGCCACCATTCTCATTGATCCCAGTGAGACCTACCGCTTCGGTGTAGTGGACGTCGACCGGGAGGGCCGCATCGTAGGTTTTCAGGAGAAGCCGCAGCGCACTGACATTCGCTCGCCCTACAACCCGCGCATGGTTTCCGGCTCCATGGGCATTTACCTGTTCAACACCGACGTGCTCATCCCGGTGCTGCTTAAGGACGCGGAAGACCCTAATTCCTCGCACGATTTCGGGCACGACATCCTGCCCCGCATGATGGACGACTATAAGGTTTATTCCTTCAACTTCATTGATGAAAACAAGAAGGAAGCGCTGTACTGGCGTGACGTAGGCACGCTGGAGGCCTACTACGAAGCCAACATGGACATCGTCTCGGTGTCGCCGGTCTTCAACCTGTACGATGAGCACTGGCCAATCCGCACCCACCAGCGGCAGTACCCTCCCGCCAAGTTTGTGTTCGCGGAGGCGGGGCGCATGGGCGTTGCCCTGGATTCCATCGTCTCGGCAGGCTGCATTGTTTCCGGGGGCGCGGTGCGCAACAGCGTCCTCTCTCCCGACGTGCGCATCAACTCCTACACCGAAGTGGATTCCAGCATTCTGTTTTCGCACGTAAATGTGGGCCGGCATTGCCGCATCCGCCGCGCCATTATTGACCGCGATGTGCACATCCCCGAAGGCACCGTAGTCGGCTACGACACCGAAGCGGACCGCCAGCGCTATTTCGTCACCGACAGCGGCATCACCGTAGTCACCCGTGACTACTCATTGTTCGAGAATCCGGTGACGGTGGATTACTTCACCTCAGAGTAGGTGGTGTCCCCTGCTTGCGAACCGAACGGCTGCTTTTCATTCAAGTCAGATTTAGAGGACTGTCATCCCGCGCAAACGTGACCGAGCGCAGCAAAGGAGCGTGAGTCGAGGGGCCCCTGCGAAGCTCGCAGCGATGTTAATGCGCCAAGGAGTCCTCATATTTTTTTTATCACCTCGAGCGCAGTAGAAACTCCCTTGAGCAGGCCGGCGCTTCCCTCAGCGTAGTGGTGTTTCGACTCGGGCATGCCCTCGCTCAACATGACAGTGTAATTTTGGCGGCAGCCACCGCTGGCAGCTTTCACGCTCCTCGTGTTACGCTCAATTTCTTTTCCAAGATGATCCGTTCCTACAAGGGGAAAGCTCCGCAGGTGCCAGCCACGGCGTTTGTGGACGAGTCAGCGCAGCTTATCGGCGACGTGGTGCTGGGCGAGCACGCCAGCGTGTGGATGAACGCGGTGTTGCGCGGCGACGTTCACACCATAAGTGTAGGCGCCAACTCCAACATTCAGGACTGCAGTGTGCTGCACGGCATGTTGGGGGAGTACCCCGTCATCCTCGGCGATTGGGTCACCGTGGGACATTCGGTTACCCTGCACGGCTGCGTCATCGAGGACCGCTGCCTGATCGGCATGGGCTGCGTCATCCTGAACGGCGCGCGCATCGGCACCGGCTCTATCATTGCCGCCGGCACGCTGATTCCCGAACGCACTGTGGTTGCGCCCTATTCCCTGTGGATGGGCTCGCCGGGCAGGTTCCGTAAAAAGATTGATGACAAAGAGAGCCAGGAGTTGATTCTGCGCTACGGGCGGAATTACCTGGGGTACAAAGAGGAGTATTTGAAGGAAAGAACCTAGCACTCAGCAGTCAGCACTCAGCATTCAGCCGGTGTGGCGACTTTTTTGAATTGACACTGCTTCTTATGATCAAAGCCGTGCGTGGAACCCGCGATCTGCTGCCGCCGGAGACGGCGCTGTGGAACTTTGTCGAAAGCACAGCGCGCGACGTGTTCCGCGTTTACAACTTCCAGGAAATCCGCACACCCATTTTCGAAGAGACGCAGCTTTTCGCGCGCTCCGTGGGCGAGGAAACAGACATCGTCTCCAAAGAAATGTTCACCTGGGAGGATCGGGGACGCGCGGCCAGTGAAAAAGGCCAGTCGTTGACCCTGCGCCCGGAAAATACCGCGGGCACGGTCCGCGCCTACATCGAGCACAAGCTGTGGGAGCGCCCGGGGGTGCAGAAGCTGTACTACATCGGGCCCCAGTTCCGGCGGGAACGCCCGCAGAAGGGCCGCTATCGCCAGTTCTACCAGATTGGGGCGGAGATTATCGGTCCGCCCAGCGCGGGAAGCGAATCGCCCCTGCGCGACGCCGAAGTACTGGAGATGCTGGCCGTGCTGCTCGACCGCCTGGGAATCAAAAACTGGACCCTGGAACTGAACTCTGTCGGCTGTGCCAACGATCGCGCCACTTACGATGAAGCCCTGCGGAAGGCGCTGGAGCCGGTGAAGGCGCGGATGTGCTCCGACTGCCAGCGCCGCGCCGTCACCAACCCGCTGCGCGTTTTCGACTGCAAGGTTCCGGAGGACCAGCCCATCATCGAAAAGCTGCCGCGTATCAGCCAGTACCTGGATGAACCGTGTCGCGAGCACTTCGCCGCGGTGCAGGAAATTTTGAAGTCGGTGGGGGTGCCATTCGTGCTCAATGACCGCCTGGTGCGCGGCCTGGACTACTACACGCGCACGGCTTTCGAGTTCACCCATGGCGCGCTGGGGGCGCAGAACGCCATCCTGGGCGGCGGCCGCTATGACGGGCTTTCCGAAGCGCTGGGCGGTCCCAAGGCGCCCGGCATCGGCTTCGCCATTGGCGAGGATCGCGTGGTGCTGGCGCTGCAGGAATCGGCCGGTTCGATGGCCAAGCCGGCGGATGTTTATATTGCGCCGCTCGGCGCCGGCATGAATCGCGAGGCCGCGCGGCTGGCCCGTGAATTGCGCCAGGCCGGCATCGTCGTGGATTTGGGCGATGAATCTTTTCGCCTCAAGAAATCGCTGGAAACCGCCGACAAACTGGGCGCGCGCTTTGCCCTGATCGTCGGCGAAAACGAGGTGCAGAGCGGCGTCTTCGCGCTCAAGCACCTGGCCAGCGGGCAGCAGCAATCTGTCCCTCGTTCTGAACTGGCGGGCAGGATAAAATCGGGCGAGCAGAAGTAAGCTGGCCCGGCACTGGGCTGGCCGGAGGTTGCCGTGAACAAGTCCTTCCTTTGCGTTTTTCTCTTGGTTCTTGCTGTCACGACCGCCTTGGCCGCGAGTGACGATACCGCGAAACCTACTGCCAATCCGTCGGCAGCAGCGGCATCTGGTCCCGGAAGCTCGACTACCGCCAGTGCGCCCCTGACCGAGCTTCTGCTGGGCAAGGAAAAGTCTCTGCCCGAGGCGCAGAAACGCAAAGATGTGGATTTTTTCAAGAACATCACCACCGACGATTTCCTGGAAGTCGCCGCCGATGCCAAGGTGTACACCAGGGACGAAATGATGGAAGCGCTGAACGTGGTGGACCTGCAGAATTATTCTATCTACGACGCCAAGGTGATTCCCTTGAACGAGAACGCCGCGGTTGTGACCTACGATGCCATCGTGCAGATGAGCGTCGGCGACGAGCACGCGCCCCGCTACCAGCACGTCAGTTCGGTGTGGGTGAACCAGGACGGCAAGTGGCTGCTGAAGTTTCAGCAGGCCACGGCAGCGCAATAAATCAAGGTTTCACAGGTTTCAAAGTTTCAAAAGTTCCCCCTGCTTTCAAGGAACTTCCAAGCGCACATATCAAGACAGTCTTATGAAAATCCTGTCCGAAGCAGAGGGCCAAGATTGGCTCAGACGTAACTGCCAGATTGACGATGCAAAGCTAACCTATTTTTTTGGACAGTCTGTTGCATATCTCATACCGCCTGATAGCGGCCGAAAAACCGCGTTAGCTCGACTTTTGCGAGGCTGTCTCAAATATGGGACCGAGGGCGTCTTCTGGATCACCGGTTGGGGTGTGTGGCCTTCTTCAGAAAACATCGGCCTTTTTGATGCGTACAGGAAGTCCTTGGGTGAGCAGCGTCCTCTCCATGATGCTCCGTTCCACATCTTCACTGAGGCCGATGCAACGGAACTGGAGTGCCTACTGGATTTAGCGCTTTACTTCTTTTGGGATGCAATTCTTATTGATGGTCTACATACAACAGCTTTCAGGATTAGCCACGACGAGTACATCGAACTCTACGCTAAGGACAACGTTTCGCGGACTGCCTTGACAGATGTTCTTGAGCGCGCACACCTGCGGCGCATGCCAAGGCCTGTGAATGACCGCCCTTGAAACTTGCGAAACTTTGAAACTTTCGTCCGCACATCAGAGTCCCGATAGAGCGGCCCATTTATAATTACCCTTCCGCTCACGCGGGCATTCCCAACACAAGGCGAACCACTCTTGCTCGACTTCCTAGGCGATCTACGACGCACCCATACCTGCGGGGCGCTGCGCCCGGCCGATTCCGGTCAGCGCGCCGTGCTCATGGGATGGGTGAACCGTCTGCGCGACCATGGCAACCTCATCTTTGTTGATGTGCGCGACCGTACCGGCGTGACCCAGGCGGTGTTCAACAAGGAACTGAACCCTTCGCTGCACGAAAAAGCCACACACCTGGGCTCCGAATATGTGATCGCCGTTACCGGCTCGGTCAAAAAGCGCGAACCCGGCCTGGTCAACAAGAACATCGCCACCGGCGAGGTCGAACTAGTCGCGGAAGAGCTGCGCATCCTGAACGTTTCGAAAACTCCGCCCTTTTTGCCGAGCGAGGCAGCGCTACCCAACGAAGAAGTGCGGCTCAAATATCGCTACCTTGACCTGCGCCGCGACAAGATGCAGTTCAACATCGAGATGCGGCACAAGGTG
>DASSQB010000623.1:0-4687 GCA_035702725.1 Terriglobales bacterium
GAACACGAAAGTAACACGGAAGGACGCCGCCATTCGAGTACGCCTGTGCCCAGGCAAGTAGTTGAATTGCTTGCCTTTCCTGCTTTTGTCGAAACGCAATTCCGGACTTCAAAACGGCACAAGTTTGTGCTTCTTTTTCTTCTTCTTGTTGCTGGAGGAAGACCCCTGATCGCTGCTGCTCTGGGTGTTTTGAGTCTTGGCCTGCTGTGCCGAGTTGCTGGCGGCATCATTGATCTGCGCAGGCGCCTGTGCCGGTGCGGTCAACCCGTCGTTCGACTGGGCGGGCTGGTTATTGCCTGCAGGAGCGGACGTCCCTGCTGGCTGGGCCGCCGTTCCCGAACCTTGAGTGGTGCCGCTGGTTGCCGATGTCAGATCCTCAATGCCCCCGCTGTTGGAGTCGGTGCTGGCAGCAGGACTGGCGGCATTGCCGGCAGGCGGGGCGGACGCCGCGCTGCTGCCAGAGCCCCCGCCATTGTCTCCTGCCGAGGGTACGTTGTTCCCTGCCGGAACAGGCGTGGTGTCGGCACCATCGCTGCGCGGAATTGGTTGGCTGGGCGGTGGTGTTGCCCCCGGCTTGAGCTGCTCTACACTCACTGTGCCGCTGCCTTGGCCGACATCGCTGGTTGCAAGTGCCCGCACGGCTTCCTGGGCCACTTGCGTAGCGCTCGTCGGCTTGGGATCAACCAGCGTAGGCTCGCCTACCCGTGCCGCCTCCGCCATCTCCGGGTGCCGGGTAAAGTTGTTCATCACCCGGCCAACCATGCCCGTCTCACGACGACTGGCTTCCTCTGCCTTATTTTGCGCAATCGCTTGCGGGGTGGGAGTGGGAACTGGCTGGCGCAGAGCCTCCAGGCGCTTCTTGGCGTCTTCGGCTCGATCCATTATCGGATAGCGGGTGATGATCTCGTCGTAAGCTTTGGCCGCGTCGCGGGTAAAATCGGCAATCAGCCTTCCTTTTGCCGTCTCGTTCAGCCTGCCCATACGAATGGCATTGATTTCACCTTCGTAGCACTGGCCGAGCATAAACAGGTTCTCATCAGCCTTGCTATACAGGGGGTACGACTGTGCCACATCCTGTAAGCGGGCAATAGCCGCCGGATAAGACTCTCGCAGGTAGTAGAAGCGTCCAATGCGGAACTCGCGCTCGGCCAGAACCTCCTGCACCTCGCGCAGCCGCTCCTTGGCCACGGGCACCAGCTTGCTGTCGGGATACTGCAGAATGAGCTGCCGGTATTCACCCTGCGCGCGCAGGGCATGGGTGAAGTCCCGGTCGGGTTTTTCCATCTGCTGGAAGTGGATGTTGGCGATCTTCATCTGCGCTTCCGCTGCCTCAGCCATGTTGGGGAAGAAGGTGATGAAGTCCTTGTATTCGATCTCCGCCTGCTGCAGCGCTGCGGTGCCGCCTTCGGCGTACCAGGAATCGCCCACCGCCAGCTTGGCGCGGGCCACGAACTCCGAGTCCGGATAGGTGTTGATCAGGGTCTGCAGGCTCAGGCGCGCCACGTCGAACTTGTTGTGTTTCATGGCGTCCATGGCGCGGTCGAACAGCACCTTATCAGGCTGCTTGGAGCCCACATTGGCCAGTGGGTTCTGCACCTTCTTGTTGGTGCAGGCCATCGCCAGAGCCAAGAGAGCCACCACGGCGGAAACTGTCAATAAACGACGAAACATTACCTACCTCGATTAGTAGCTGCCAGCTGTTGTTCCCCCGCGAACTGGCCCCGCGGCGGGCCCGAACACAGCAACTCTACACCTTCTGCAGGGTCGCTTCCATGGCCGCCTTCAGCAGTGTTTGTGCGTTGCTCTTGGGATTACCTGTCCCGAACACCGCGTTGCCTGCCACCAGAATTTCGGCCCCGGAACGCACGATATCTCCCACCGTATCCAGCGCGACCCCGCCATCCACTTCCACCCGGAAGTTCAGCCCGCGCTCGTTGCGCAGCTGCACGAGTCTGCGGATCTTATTCAAAGAATTAGGGATAAATTGCTGGCCCCCAAAGCCCGGATTTACCGACATGACCAGGATGTAGTCCACCATGTCCAGCACTTCTTTCAGGGTCTCGACTGGGGTAGCCGGATTAATCACCACTCCCACCTGCGCTCCATGGCTGCGGATCAGTTGCAGCGTTCGGTGCAGGTGAACACAGGCTTCTTGGTGTACTGAAATCCAGTCCGCTCCGGCATTTACGAACTCTGGGATGTACTGGTCGGGATTTTCGATCATGAGGTGGCAGTCAAGCGGAATCTCCGTTGCCTTGCGCAGAGAAGCCACCACGGGTGGGCCAATCGTAATGTTAGGCACAAAATGCCCATCCATCACGTCCACGTGCAGCACAGTTCCTCCCCCCTCAACTGCCGCATGGACTTGGTCGGCAAGGTGAGCAAAATCAGCCGATAGGATTGAGGGCGCCAGTTCTATCAAAGCCGGAAGGGTCCTGGGCACTGGATTTCTGAGCCGATTCTACCACGGTGCGTGCCCCTGCCCTGCCTCCGGTTGCCTTTACATTTCAGCAGCCTGAAGGTCTCTACCTGGTCGTGCTTGGGGAACTCTGAAATCGAGAGCCAGGAGGACACCGTGCTACAGGCTCGCATCGAAATGGGGAAGAATTGGAGGAGCACGTGGCCGAAGCAGTGGAAGAGCAAAACAGGCCGCCGGAGCGGCCTTCGCCCTGGAACCTGGGTGGGCTGACGCTTCGTCAATTGTCCTTGCGTGTTTGGCACGACATTAATGACGACGACGTCTTCGGGCGCGCCGGGCAGATCGCCTATGGGTTCCTGTTCGCGGTGTTCCCTCTCTTCATGTTCCTGCTGGCCATCCTCGGTATCGTGGCCGGGCCTCATTCTGCCATCCAGCAGCACCTGGTGATGGAGTCCACCGATGCCATGCCGCCCGCGGCGGCGCAGGTGGTGCACCACGTAATTAGGGAAACTACCCGCGCCAGCGGCAGCGGCAAACTCTCCTTCGGCCTGATTCTTACGCTCATTGCCGCTACTTCTGCCATGACTAACGTGATGGATACGATGAATGCCGCTTACGGCGTGCGCGAGGCGCGGTCCTTCCTCAAGTTCAGGGGGATCGCTATTGCTCTGACGGTGGCCATCGGCATTCTCATCGTCATCGCCATGACCGTCGTTCTTTACGGCAACGGCATCGTCAATCATGTCGGCAGTTTCGTGGGCCTGGGGACCGTGGCCACGTGGACATGGAAGATCGCGCAATGGCCGGTCGCCGCCTTTTTCCTGCTGCTCTCCTTTGCCTTGATTTATTACTTCGGGCCGGACGTGGAATTTCCGGTGTGGCACTGGATCAGCCCCGGCTCGATCGCAGGCGTGTTCCTGTGGGCCGTAGTCTCCCTCGGCTTGCGCGTTTATCTGCACTTCTTCAACAGCTACAGCAAGACCTATGGCTCTCTGGGCGCGGTGATGATTCTGCTGCTCTGGTTTTACGTCACCGGCGTTGCCATTCTGGTCGGAGGCGAGGTCAACGCGGAAATCGAGAATGCTGCCGCCAAACGCGGCGTCCCCGAGGCCAAGGAAAAGGGAGAGAAAAAGCCCGGCACCAAGCCCGCGCCGCGCGCCGCGTGAGCCAGGCTGGCCGGGCAGTTACCTGGCCCTCCCAAATCCGTTAGTTCTTGCTCCCGGTCGATGTCCCTGCAAACCAGCCAGAGGGCGCCGCTCCTGGTGTGTTGGACAGGCCCGAGTAGTTCGTGCGGAACGACTTCCCCAACTGTCCCAAGCGGTACGCTACGCCGTTCAAAGTGAATGTTTCCACATCTGTGACGGTGTTCGTATGCACCGTCAGGAAGGTGTTGGTGAGTGTGTTAAGAATCACCTGCTGGCGGTAATTGGAGACCTGAATGGGCATTCCTTGGCTGAAGGTCGCGGGATTGGTGAAGTCCGACGGTCCATTGTTGAGATATATGGTGGTCGTGCCTGTGCGGTCCACGATTCGGAATGGTCCGTGATTAACCACTTGGATGGTTGTCGCGTTTGTCACGAAGGTGAACAGGGCTGTGGTTTCGTTCTTAGTAGTGGTACTGTTAAACGCGCTGTCGAGCCCTGTAACGCTGGAGAGATAGCCGTACTGCTGGCTGGCTGGACCGCTGTTGTTGAATTCTCCGATTACCTCATAGAGGACCTGCTGTTCGGTGATCGGGATGGTAATCTGCGCGGACGCGGTCGCTGCCGCAGTAAACACCAGGACTGCCGTCAACCAGAAACTGACTTGCCTTGTCGCTCGCATAAGTGAATCTCCTTGGTGTGGGCGCTTTTTTCGTGCTCAGAAACCCGCGACAGCCCGTGTAGCCCAATCTGGCGAAACACTGCAATGGAGCCTTCCTCAATTTTGAATTAAGTCTGTGTAGAGAATCGTAAGTAGATATAAACAAAGGTAATTAGCCGTGGAGCTGGAATACTGGTTTAGAATACGGCAACTTATTTCAGGAGGTTACCCGAGTTGTCTGAAGCTCCGGTCCAGCCCGATGTTCTAGAGCTTGACTTGCGCCGCTACGAGTTGCGCCGCGGGAGTAGCGTGCTCAAGCTGGAAAAAATCCCTATGGAGCTTCTGATCCTGTTGGTTGAACGACGAGATCAGCTGGTCGGCCGGGAGGAAATCATTGCTCGGTTATGGGGGAAGGACGTCTTTCTCGATACAGAGCAAGGGATTAACACTGCAATTCGCAAGATT
>DASSQB010000624.1:0-3046 GCA_035702725.1 Terriglobales bacterium
GGATTACCGGATTCGTCAAGGATGTCCATGGCTTCGCTGTAGCGCATCCGTTGGACGACCATCAGCCGGTAAATACGGTCGGTCGCTAGATCTTCCATGTAGCCATCGAGCAGGCTGGCGCCTTTGCCATTGAGCACGCCATTGCGATAGCGGATTACGGTGCGCACCGCCGCCCGGGTGCCCGCCAGAGTGCGAGCGCCTATGCCTCGGGGCACCGCTCGCAGATCGGCATAGCGGTTGAACTGGCCACAACGCAACATGCCGGCGCGGTCCAGTTCGTCGCGGCTCAGGTCGCGCGAGGGCAGTTTGTCCAGTTGGTTGGGATAGGGGAACTGGTCCACTGCGATCTGGTTCTGGTCGGGGTGGCCGGTCCAGGCGCCATCCATCAGGCAGCTGGCTTCGTTCTTTTTGTCTTTTTCCAGCACCGCCAGCGCGCGGGTATTCAGTTCGGCATCCTCGCGGCTGGGATAGAGCGCCGTCATTCCGCCAATGGCCAGGGCGCCGCGCCGGTGACAAATATCCGGCATCAGGGTGCGGACCCGCTGGAAAAAGGGCACGTCGTGGGGGATGGTGTTGCGGTCGGGCAGCATCCATTCTGGGTCGCACAGATTGAAATGGATGAGGCTGGCCATGTAGTCCCAGCGGCCCAGGTTCAATCCGACGATGTGCTCGCGGAGGTTGAACAAAAATTCTTCCATCTGATACGCAAGAGGATGCGATTCCACCAGGGCCATGCACTTGATGTAGTCGCGCGGCAAATCACGAGCCTCCGCCAGCGCCTGGAACAGGTCGCGCCACCACAGAGCTTCTTCCGCCGATTCCGATTTCGGGATGTAGATGGCCAGAGGGTGCCGCAGCTGTGCCGGATCCATGCCATAGAACACACGGGCTACGTCGAACAGCGAAGCTGAGGTCAGTTCGTCGCCAAACAGCCCACCCTGGCTGATATGCAAGCCGCGCGGCCGCACCCAGATCACCGTTTTGCTGGGCTTGATACCGGTCACCTGATTACGCTTCTTGTCAAAATAGGTGAGCGTGCCGTGCAATGCCTGCAGGATGTTCTCAACCCCGAGGCGCTGATGTTCCCATTCGTTGACCGTCGAATCTTCCAGGTCGAGCATCACTCCGGGAGCGCCGGAGTTGAGCATTTTGACCACCAGTTCGGCCTCGTCCGCCGGCCCGGTCATCTGGTTGCGCTGGTCGGCGCACCACTCCGGCAATTGGATTTTCCACTCCCCTTCGGTTGCCGGGGAGGGCGGCAGGTGTCGCGGGCGGCGGCCGGCGTGCGCATCCACCAGAACCTGATAACGCTTTTCAATCAGCTCCTGCTGGCGGGGCGTAAACCAGCGGTGCAAGGGCAAGAGGAACTCTGTGAACCCCGGCGGGAGGTCGCGGCGCGCGGCTTCTGCGCTCGCGTAGTTCAGATGAAAACCGGCTGCTTGCGGGATATTTACTGACGGGAGTGCCATCCATCCTCCTGCATTTCGGGCATTTTCTGCGGCTGGTTTCTCGACCCAATCCGCGCCCCACTGGTTTGCGGATTCTGCGGTATGCCCGCGATGTCGTCAAACTGAATGTTTTTATCGCGGTGATAAAGAACTTTAATCAGTCATCAGACCGGCGACATTCCAGCAGAACGGCGTACTTAGAAGCAGGTCGCACGCTTCTGGTTGTGTGCTGCCGGCGTGACGGCAGTTGAATCTTGACAGCGGCTAAGTCCTTGCTGCGAAACACCTTGACCTACGGCAACTGTTATGCGTTTCATCCCTGGATGGACTCGTCTGGGCGTTTACTCCCCAAATGGATTGCCGTGCGGCCGTGTTATCGAGGTTCGACAGGCGAACACATTTAGGCCCCCTTCTCAGCAGTGTGACGAATAGTTAGTCGTTCTTAGCAGCACTTCGACTGCGGGTCTTGGCGAAGCGACCTTTTTGGAATACGAACGCCAGAATGGACCCGACCTGCCCATTCGTGCGCTCCCCTCAGCGTGGAATCACCGCTAACTCTGTGCACCTTGTGTCTTCATAGGTGAGTAACGGCGGGATAGCCGCCAAGCACTTTTCGTGGAGGATGTTTATGGCATTTGCAGGAAGGTGTGCTCACCGCCGGCGCATAGGCGGACTGGCGCTCTTATCATTGCTGCTCTTCCTGGCCTTGGGTTGCGGCCACGGTTCTACGCCTCTACAGCCGTCCAGCGCC
The DNA here is from genome assembly GCA_035702725.1 of Terriglobales bacterium. GTDB lineage: Bacteria > Acidobacteriota > Terriglobia > Terriglobales > Acidobacteriaceae > JAICWP01. The sequence continues at coordinate 2,200 of DASSQB010000624.1, forward strand.
GTACAGGTGAAAATCGGGGACGCGGCAGCTGACCGTGTGGTCGCTTTTGAATTGACGCTGAGCTCGTTGGTGCTCACCAAGAGCGACGGCCAGCAAGTCAGTGTGTTGCCGGAAGCACGTCGGATCGAGTTCACCCGCCTTGCAGGCGCCCTGGAGCCTGTGGCTTTGCTCAACATCCCGCAAGGCTCCTATACCGAGGCGGCGGTGACAGGCAGCAACCTTCACTTGACTTACCTCGACGCTACTGGCGCTGTCCAGGAATACACTCAGACGCGTGAAATTACCACCCGCATCGTGCTAAATCCTCAGCTGGGTGTGACCACCAGCAGCGTCATTAATGCAGACCTCAACCTGGCGGCTTCCATCCTCAGCATTGACCCCACCAATGTAGCGCCGCCGCAGTTCCGGCCTGTGTACACCTTCTCCATATCGGCTGTATCGGCGACAAACCAGCAGGAGGAAGAGGGAGCCCTGGAGCACGTGGTCGGCGTGGTGACCGCTGCTGACAGCAGTTCTTTCACGATGCAACTGGGGCAGAACGGGATACTGCTGATTTTCCTCGTGGATGCGAGCACCGCGTTCCAGGACGTTACCCTGACGACCTTGCCCAATACGATCGTGGAAGTGGATGGCGTAACCGCGGCAGATGGAACCTTGTACGCGGAGCGCGTGGCCGGGCTCACCAATACAGGCGGAGCAGTGGTCGAAGGTCTGTTGACCCGCCGCACATTTTTGCCAGATGGAGTGGTGAAGCAGGTTGCCTACAGGCCGGCAGCTCCGCTCGTCGTCCAGGATGGTGTGGGTAACGGCATGGTGGACGCCCTGGTGGGCACACCGGTCACGGTGG
>DASSQB010000625.1:0-4454 GCA_035702725.1 Terriglobales bacterium
AGTAACCTGCGTTGTACCTCCGCTGCATTGCTGGTTACGAGGGGTTCTGCCTACAATTCAGACGTCCCCCGAAACACGCACATCCATGCTTGACCTCAGCAGACGCTCGGACAAATCCGACATTGCCAAGCGGCGGGAGAAAGCCGAGAAGTATCTGCAAAAAGGCAAGTTAACCGCGGCGCTGGATGAATACGTCGCGATCCTGCACGAAGATCCGGAGAACGATAATATCCGGCAAGCGGCAGCCGACCTCTATATTCAGGTGAACGACACCCAGCAGGCATCCAAGATGCTGGGGGAACTCTTCTATCGCCAGGTGGATGCAGGCGACAGTACCAATGCCATCCTGACTTATAAGAAGCTGACGCGACTCACTAAGCCCGCATTTGAACAGACCTTTCGCTACGCGCAATTCATCGAAGCCACAAACAAAAAGGAAGCCCTGGATGCCTACGAGGCAGCGCTCACCGGCTTCACTGCACAGCGCAACAACAAGCGGGCGCTGGCGGTGCTGGAACGCATCGTGTTCCTGGAGCCCTCGGGGCAGAACTTCTGGCGCGCGGGCGAGCTGGCGCTGGAAATGGGAGAAGGCAAAAAGGCAGGCGTTTGCTTCCTCAGCGTGGGCGAACTGGAACAGAAGTCCGGCGGCAACTCAGGGCCATGGTATGAACGCGCCTATCGCGCCGACTCCAACAATCCCGAGGCGGCCTTAGCCTACGGCCGCCTGACGGTGCAGCAGAACAACTTCCTGGAAGCGCTGCAGGTACTGCAGCCGCTGATGAAAGACCGGGGGAAGGCGCCGGCGGAGGTGCGGGACCTTTATGGGCGAGCGCTGATGGGCAGCGGCCGGCTGGCGGAAGCGGAGCCGATTCTGTGGGAGCTCTTCGAGCAGAGTCCGGAGCGCGCGCAGCAGATTGTGGATCTGGTGGCGGCCTACATTGACGCGCAGCAGGATGCGGCGGCGGTGGCCCTGGCGCGCAAGCTGGAACGTTTTCTGCGCGGCAAGGGCAGCCGGCGCGAGTTCGTGGGCATGCTGGCGCAATTGCTGGAACAGCACCGGCCTTCGGTGGAGATGTTGGAGTACATGGCCGAGCTGTTTAACGGATCCAACCGGGAAGCCGATTATTGCCAGACGCTGGTTAAGCTCTTTGAACTCTATTACGCGGCAGGAAATTTCACCAAGGCGGCCGACGCCCTGGACCGGGCAGCCGAGGTGGATGCCTACGAACCCGGCCATCATAGCCGGCTGGAGATGCTGAGGGGGAAAATCCCAGAGGCGCGGCTGAACGCCATCGCCGGGCGCTTCACCGTAGTGAGCAAGCCTGCGGAGACGCAGCAGCAGGAAGAAGAAGCCGACGAGCACAGCATGCTGCAGGACCTGATGCTGCAGGCGGAGATTCTGGTGCAGTACGGGATGCGGACCAAGGCACAGGAACGCCTGTTGCGCATCCAGCAGTTGTTCCCGCACGAGGAGGACCGTAACGAGGAACTGCGCCGGCTGTATATGAACGTGGGCCTGATGCCGAAGTATTCAGGGGAGGAGGCCGCCCCTATGGCTGCGGCTGCGGCAGCCGGGGCGGGAACCGCTCCCACCCTGGTGATCCCGCCGCAGACGCCAGAGCCGGTTGCACCGATTGCCGATCGCCGCGCACACACACCGCCCAAGGAACCGGACCTGGAGGTCAACAGCCTGCAGTGGGTGACGGAAACCGCGCGCAAGCTCTACCAGCAGGCTAATGTGAAAGGCGTGCTGGGCGCAGCGCTGAACGAAATCGGCATGCGCTGGGGAGCAGTACGCTGCGTTGGCGGCCTGCGCGGCCCGGGCAAGCCACCTTCGCTGGTTTTGGAATATGCCGGGACGGGAGTACAAGGCACGGAACTTCCGGTGCGGGTCAAACTGCTCTCCGCATTGCAGGATTTTGCCATTCAGCGCGGACCGCTAGTGATTGCGGAACCGACGAGAGAAGCGGAACTGAGCGGCATTGCTGAAGAGCTTAATTCGCTGGGCGCGGGGGCGCTGATGCTGTTGCCCTTAAGCGACGGCGCTGATCAGGTCGGCGTGCTCATCCTGCAGAGTCAGGCGGGTTCGGACTGGCGGCAGAGCGACCTGTTGCTCCTGCGCACGCTGAGCGATCAAATTGTGCTGGCGCTGCACAACGCACGCCTGCGCCGCCTGGTGCGCAACCTTTCGGTGACCGACGAAAAATCCGGCCTGCTGAAGCGGGCGTCCTACACGGATGTGCTCATGTCTGAGGTGGCACGCTCCTCGCAGCAGGGCACGCCCACCACGGTCATGTTGATGGAGTTCGGCAAGGGCGCAGCCATGGTGAAGGAGTTCGGGCAGAACGCGGTGGAGGCGCTGATGCGGGAGGTGAGCCAGTCCATCTCCACCCACATCAGGCAGGCCGACGTAGCGGTGCTATACGATTTGACTACCATCGCGCTCATCCTGGCTGACACGCCGGAGCGGGGCGCGCTGCTGGCGCTGGAAAAACTGCGCCGCATCCTGGCAGATGTGCGCCTGCCGGGCCGCGACACACCGCCGCCGAATACGGTGGGCGTAGCCGAGGCGGTGATCCGCCCGGCGTATGATGCGGCGGACATTGTCACCGAAGCGATCAATCGCGTAGAGGCGGCTCTGGAAAAAGGCCGCACGGCCAGTAATCGGGTGTGCGCGCTGCAGTCGGAATTCGCGGCGGCATAACTCGTGTTTCACCACAGAGACACAAAGGCACAGAGAAGATCGGGCTCGTCCGGCGGAGACTCCACGAACAAATCCAACACTGATAGAGCCCTACGCGCGAGATGCTTCACACCTGAAGGCGTTCCGCATGACCCCAGCCTGGGTGCTCGCTGCAACACATCATCGTCGATCAGCAATCGTCAATTCAAAAAGTTTCCATTACATTCGTAATCTGGGCTGCGGCCTACCCTGGCTTTAGGATGATGATGAAGCTGGGCCCTGCGCCGTGTTGAGACTTGATTACATCTCCTGCCTGCTCACTGTACTCTCCACTGTTTTGATTGGGAAACGCTATTGGCACGGCTGGGTGCTGGCCGGCATGAACAGCGTGATTGTGTGCGTGATCGCCAAAAACACAGCCCAGTTCGGCTTTATTCCCGCCAACGTCTTCTGCCTCGGCCTGTATGTTTACAACGTGTGGAGTTGGCGCAAACCGGAACCGGCCCCGCCGCGCCCGCGGCACTGAATCGGAATTGACGATTTCGAATTTCGATTGACGAATTAAAACCGCCCTTCAGCAACGGCGGACCTGGCGCGTGCTTTTGAAAATCGTCAATTGTAAATCTTCAATCGTCAATTTCACTGTGACTCTGAGGTGAATCGAAGCACTCGCCAAGGCTGCCCCGCAGTTGCTAGACTGATAGGTTTGGCTCAGGCCGGACTAAATCCTCTGTAGCAGGTTCCCCGATGTTGAAGGTGAATGAAATAGCCATCGTCAGCGGCGCGCGCACGCCGATGGCCGACTACCAGGCGGGCAAGCTGCGCTATTTCACGGCGCAAGAACTGGGCGCGATCGCCGGTAAGTGCGCCATTCAGCGCGCCGGACTCGATCCCCAGGAATTCGACCATTGCGTGATGGGCAACGCGCAGCAGACCTCCGGCGACGCGCTCTATGGCGCTCGCCACGTGGCGCTCAAGGCAGGGCTGCCCATCGAGACGCCGGCGCTGACCGTCAACCGGCTGTGCGGCTCAGGCATGCAGGCGATTGTGAGCGCAGCACAGATGATGCAGCTGGGCGAAGCCAGGATGGTGCTGGCGGGCGGGATGGAATCCATGTCGCAGGCGCCGCACGTGATTCGCGGGGCGCGCTACGGCTTGAGTCTGGGCGAAGGTAAGCTGGAAGACTCGCTCATGGTGGCCCTGCTCGATACGCAATGCGGGCTCTACATGGCCAACACCGCCGAGCTTTATGCCGAACAGCAGGGCATTGGGCGGGAGGCACAGGATGAATTTGCGCTGCGCTCGCAGCAGTTGGCGGATGCGGCGTACAAGGCCGGACGGCTGCAGGAGGAAATTGTGCCCGTGCAGCTTAAGAACAAGCGCGGCGACCTGACCGGGGAGATGTTCAGCGAGGATGACCATCGGCGGGCGAACAGCACCATAGAAGGTTTGGCCAAGCTTAAGCCGGCGTTCGGCAAAAACGGCACGGTCACGGCGGGCAACGCGAGCGGTATTGTGGACGGCGGCGCAGCGGTAGTGATGCTGCCTTTGGAAGAAGCGCAGAAGCGCGGGCTCAAGCCGCTGGGACGGCTGGTGAACTGGGGAATTGCCGGAGTGGAGCCGAAGCTGATGGGACGGGGGCCCGTGCCTGCCTCGCGCCTGGCGCTGCAGAAGGCGGGGCTCAAGCTCGACGACATTGACCTCATCGAAGTGAATGAGGCTTTCGCCGCCCAGTATTTGGGTGTGGAAAGGGAGTTGGGCCTGGACCGCA
>DASSQB010000626.1:0-5138 GCA_035702725.1 Terriglobales bacterium
GGTAGTGGGCTGCTGCTCAGCGCCGTTAGTCCAGGAAAAGCTCGCATCGGTCCACAGAAAGAGGTCGGAGCAAGAGCGCTGGTACTTGCGCAAAGCATCGAATATGGTCCCGGAAAGGGGCAAGTCCATATCGTCGGTCGGAGACATCCCGGGAAGCACTCTGGGGCTGGAAAACATGTAGCGCACCAGGCGCTGAGGCTGGAGAACGGGTAAATTGCGCCACAGAAAAGCGTGGGCGAGAGTGAAGACGGCGGTGTTGGCGCCCACGCCCAGGCCGAGGATCACAATGGCGATGAGGGCGAAGGCGGGGCTGCGGCGCAGGCTGCGCACACCCAACACGAGGTCGCGCCACCAGCTTTCGGCCGCAGTGGAGAGGTCAATGTCCCAGGCGCTCTCCTCGACAACCGCTGGGTTGCCGAAGCGCAGCAGGGCGTCGCGGCGGGCTTGTTCGGGAGACATGCCGCGGGCGAGATTATCCTCGGTGCGCATGGCAATGTGGGAGCGCAGCTCTTCCTGCATTTCCCGCTCCCGCCGCCGCTTCGAGCCAAGCGATCTCAGGGTTCGGAACATAAATCAGGCAAAGCGCAACAGCGCGCTGACCCCCTTGACCAGGCGATGCCAGCTTTCTTCTTCCTTAGCCAGCTGCTTGCGGCCCGCCGGGGTGAGCGAGTAATAGCGGGCACGGCGGTTGTTGGCGGAGGGCCGCCACTCAGACTTGATCCAGCCCGCCTGCTCGCTGCGGTAGAGCGCCGGATAGAGCGAGCCCTCTTCCACCTGCAGCACCTGGTCGGTGACCTGCTGGATGTGGAGCACGATGCCGAAGCCGTGCATGGAACCGAGCTGAGCCAGGGTTTTGAGGATGAGCAGGTCGAGCGTGCCCTGCAGGTCTTTTCGCGTTTCCTTAGACATCTAAGGGTGAATCTAGCCTAAGGCCTCCCTAGATGTCAAGGGGGGCGCTCAAGGCTGGAGGCCTGACCTGGATCCTTGCTACCATCATGTTGCATAAATGAGACTTACGGGTGCGCCAAGGCGTGACCATTGTCACTGCATTCGGTTTGGGAGTAGAGTACGCTGTAATTAGGCCGATAGACGCTCCCCCGGCCTGGGAGGGGCAATATGGGCACACTCTTCCACGCGTTCGATGATCTGCTGACCTTCGGGACGGTCATTATCCTCGCCATGATTGTGGGCGGAGTGCTGGTGGTTATCACCATGCTGGCCGACAGCGTGTGGCTGTATCGCGCGGCCCACCAGCAACATGAAGAGGAAGCCCAGCCCGGCTGGGTGGCGATGCTCCGTCACTGGCGCCACCACGACCGCCAGCTGAAAAAATCCGCGTAGGCGATTCTCCCAAACCAATCTGCCCCGTTCAGGGAAATGTGCCTTGGTGTAGCCGTGGTAGTTAGTCGCTAGTGACAGCTGGAGCCGCTATGGCCGGTAATTCAGCGGTGAGGGTACGCGAAGTATAGCCACAGAAACAGGCCGAGGAGAATAAGCATCAGGATGCTCCAAGCCATGGAGCCGAAGGAAAGGAAGCCGTGGAGCGGCTTGCCATTGGAAGGTGTTCTGATCAGCAGGAAAACTGCACCAACCTGGAACGCCAAGGTGGCGGCGAGTCCAAAGAGGAAGTAAGCTTCGACGAAGCCACCCAGCACCGCACCGATGCCGGTTGCTTTCCGCTCGGAAAGCCCACGGAAGGTAGTGCTCATTCCGATGATGAACGGGATGGCTGGAGCCCAGGCCAGAACTAGTCCCCAGACAAATCTATTCTTTCCGGCTTCGCAGGTGGTTTCGGCGTCCATTCAGCTGGGGAGCTTGTCATACGTCTCCGTGAAAATCAATTCCTAATTTCAGGACGGCTGCGGGATTCTAAAGCCTGGCGTTCTCAGATCAGCACGCAGTAGAGTTCCCAGCAGGGCTGGCCGTTGCGCTCGCTGGTGGTGAAGCTGAACTCAGCCTCGGTAGCGTGCAGCGCCGACGCGATCTCTTTCCACAAGCCCACGGCCAGCGGGCACTTGCCGTTCATGGCGTCGCGCAGCGTAATCACCGGCAGATCGGCCATCCCCGCCAGGTCACTTACCGACAGGGCGTGGTTGGCCAGCAGTTCGCGCCACAGTTGCGCCGTGGCCGGATGCAGGTAAGCTTCAGCCACGGGTGAGCTGGCAAGTGGCAGTTTAGCCATGCAACTATGGTTTCGTGGCGGCCGACTTGGGTCAACGTTACCTCCGGACAGGCGCGGAACTCGCAATGGTTCAAGGGAAAGCTAGGCTTGGCCGCTCTCGACCAGCTATTAACAAAAATGGACATTCGGCCCGCTTTCTGCCTCTATGATTACTCAGCGAGAACTCCGAGCGAGCAAGAACAGGATTCGAGAGATGATTCAGCGCGTCTGCGTTTTTTGCGGGTCCAATGGCGGAGCCCGGCCGGAATATCTGGAGGCCGCCGTTAAACTGGGACAGAACCTTACCGCACGAAGTATCGGCCTGGTATATGGCGGCGCCGGCGTGGGATTGATGGGCGCGGTGGCTGACGCCGTGCTGAACGCGGGCGGCGAGGTCATTGGCGTCATGCCGCGCAGCCTGGTAGAGCGCGAGGTCGCGCATCGCAAGCTGCGTGATTTGCGCGTGGTGGGCTCCATGCACGAGCGCAAGGCGCTGATGGCGGAGCTGGCGGACGCCTTTATCGCGTTGCCCGGCGGCCTGGGCACGCTGGAGGAGTTCTTCGAAGTCTGGACCTGGGCGCAACTGGGCGAGCACAGCAAGCCCTTGGGCATGCTCAATGTGGCCGGATATTACGACCCGCTGCTCGTGTTTTTCGATCACCTGGTCAACGAGCGCTTCATCCGCCCCGAACATCGCGCCATGGTGCTGGTGGAAGAGGATTGTGGCACTCTGATCGCGCGCTTTGCCAGCTATAGTCCGCCCGTGGTGAGCAAGTGGATTGATCGTGGCACGATCTAAACCGGCTTGGGGCGGGTATTCCCGTCTTGAACCGGACGTCACCGAGTATTATTCTGGCTGATAACGTTTATACTTCGATTTGACGACCGCATCTTCTTACTCGTCAACCCCTCAACCGGCAGTTCGAATAATCCCAAATGGAGGAGATTATGAAAGCAATACGCCTGCATAAGCGAGGCGGCCCGCAGGAGCTGTTTTACGAGGAAGCCCCGCGTCCGACCTTGCGCGCCGGTGACGCGCTGGTGCGCGTCTACGCCAGCGGCATAACTTTCGCCGAACTCACCTGGGACGAGACTTATCAAACGGAGGATGGCGCTTCCCGCTTGCCCTCGATTCCCGGCCACGAAGTCTCAGGAATCGTGGAGGAGGTGAGCGCCAGTGTGCCCCTGCTCAAGGCGGGAGCGGCAGTCTATGGCCTGACTTCGTTTTCCCGCGATGGGGCGGCAGCCGAACTGGTGGCAGTGCGTGCCGAAGACCTGGCCCCCAAGCCGCGCAGCCTGGATCACGAGCATGCGGCGGCAGTGCCGCTGGCCGCTCTTACGGCCTGGCAGGGGTTGTTCGACCATGCCGCGCTGGAGAAAGGACAAAGCGTGCTCATCCACGGGGCTGCCGGAGGTGTGGGCACGTACGCAGTGCAACTGGCGCACTGGCGCGGGGCGCGGGTGACAGCCACGGCGGCGGCGCGGGATGCGGCCACGCTGCGGCAACTGGGCGCCGATGAGATCATTGATTACAAGACGGAGCGCTTTGAAGACCGGACGGGGAAGGTAGACGCGGTCTTTGATGCCATAGGCGGTGATACCCGCACACGCTCGTGGCAAGTGTTGCGCGCCGGCGGCACCCTGGTCACACTGCCGGGCCCCATTCCGGAGGAGGAGGAAAAGCAGCACGAAGCACGTGGCGTGTTCTTTATCGTGAAGCCCAGCCGCGAGCAACTGGCGACCATCGCACAGTTGATTGATGAGAGCAAGCTGCGTGTGCTGCTTTCCGAAGTTTTGCCATTACAACGGGCCCGGGAAGCATTCGAGCTTGGTGCCAGTGTGCGCAAACCAGGAAAGATTGTGCTGCAAGTGAGCAGGCAGGCAGGCGAAGTCGCGGCGTAAGGTAATGGCTATCCAGTTCTGGCAGGAAGAGCAGGCTGGCGTTCGCCTACCGCCGGCTTCTTCGGCGGCAAGGCCGGCTCCTCTGCCTGCTCCGGCTCCAGTGCGCCGGGTGGCCGCATGGCGGCGGCCGGGGCGCGAACACCGCGCATAATGAAGACGAAGGGAATCATGGCCAGGAACATGATGGCCATTACCCAGAAAGCCTCCACAAACGACAGCATGGCGGCGTGCTGCTGCACGAAGGTGTAGATGGCGCCATATGCCTGGTGGGCGGCGGTGTTTGGGCATCGGCGCCCTGGTGCTGGAACCAGGCTTGCAGGCCGGCGAGCGCCTGCCGGGTTTCGCGGTCGTAGGCGCTGATGTTGGCGGCCAGGTGGCTTTGGTGCAGCTGCCCGCGACGGGCCAGCAGCGTGGTCATGGCGGCAATGCCGAAACTGCCGCCGATGTTGCGCATCAGGTTAATGATGCTGGTGGCGTTGCCCATTTTCTCCTTCGGCATGTGGGAGACGGCAACCGCCATGATGGGAATCATCAGGCAGGCCAGGGCGACGCCCTGCAGCACCTGCGGCCAGAAAATGGCCCAGTAGCCGGCGTTGAGGTTGAGTCCGGCGAGCTGGAACATAGTGATGGCTCCCAGCACGAACCCAACCACCACAATGCGGCGCGGATCAATCTTGCCGACCAGATACCCGAGCCCTGAAACGGTGGTCGCACGAACGCTACTCAACTCTGGTATTGAAGCTGAACAGCATCTGCCAGCGGCCATCGCGGTGTGCCCACATGCGGGTGTTGAAGTAAGGGCTTCCGTTTGGGCGCTGCTCGCGGGCGATCATCAGGACGGTTTGGCCCAGGTCGAACATGCGGGCGGAAACCAGGGGTGGCGGCGCGGAGTGCGCGCCGGTTTGCTTGAGCTTTTGGATCTGGGCGAGGCGGTCAGCTTTGCTGAAGGGGCGACTGTGGTGCGTGTCGGTAGCCGTGAACTCGTCGGCTATGAGCCGCGCGTAGGCGTCAGCATCGTTGTTGGCCATGGCGCGCATCACGCCCTGCCAGGAGGCGATGGCAGCTTTCTCGTTTT
>DASSQB010000627.1:0-7627 GCA_035702725.1 Terriglobales bacterium
CACTCAACGTCTACAATCAGCGGCCAGCCGCAGAATCCTAGTTGCTAGGATGGAAGGCGGCGTCGGGTGTGGCCGCGACCTCGGTAGCGCTGACCGGGCGATAGTCGCGATGGACCACATCAACGATTACCCGTCCAAGGATCCGGGCCTTGGCCTGGGAATGCATGTGCACGGGGAAGGTGAAGCCGTCAAAGTCGGCGTAGTCCTGCCGGAAATCAATGTCCTTGATGAACAGCGAGGGCGATTTCACCATGCGTCCTTCGGCCCGCACCAGCGTCCCGGTGTAGACGTCCACAAAAATGCGGCCCTTGAAAAGTCCGGGTCGCTTCTTACGCGGCTTGAGATGGAAAACATGCACCATGCGCCCGTTCAGAATTTCCCGGCCTTTGTAGGCGAACTTGTAGTTGTGGTTGTCAATCGCCGTCTGGCCCGGCTGGTCCTTCTGCACGTGGTCCACTTCCGATTGCAGCAGGCGGACGATGACGTTGCTCTTTACAAACCCGTCTCCACTGAAGTTGACGGGAGTGAACTTCAGCGTTTTATGAGCGACGTAGCGGCGGTCCAATTCGAACTGAGCGCTCTCCTTCAAGTCGGGCAGCCTGGCGCTCACCGTGCTGATGGCGGAATAGGAACCCAGGTGCGCGTCCTGAATAATGGCGTGGTTGGCCATGACTTGCAGCGCCAGTTCGGGAGCCATGCGCGGCAGGGCTATGGGAGGCAGCAGCGAAGTCGGATCGCCATGGTTGTCAGCCAAAATGTTCAGCGAAGGCATACCATCGCGCGCGCCCAACGCGGCGTGCACGGGCACGATCTGCTGCGCGGCGGCAATCTTGGGGAGACTGACGGCAAGCAGAACTGCGAGGATAAAGGCTGGTACTGTACGCCGCATGAATATCTTGCTGTTATATGCGATGTCGCCGACCATAAAAAAGTACCAAAGTAATTTCTCCGGGGGAAGCCCTTAGTTGTTACGAGCCTGGCCCGGAGGCGGTTCCCCTTCCGTATGTAAAGGCAGCGCTCGTGGCAGAAGAAATTTGACCGGGAGACAAATCATTACATTTGTAAGAGAAAAGCCCTAGCCCGTTTCCCGCGGACAGAAAATTTGCCGACGGCGCTAGCTTAGTGCAGTAGTATCTGGATTCCCATGTCTGAGACGAAAAATGGAAGCACCCCCGCGGCGGGGCAGACCAACGCCACGGAAGTGTTTGCCGTGTATGGGGCGGAGCCGGAAGTGCAGGCCTATGCCATGGCCAAATACTCGCGCTCGGCCCTCTCCATGAAGGAGTCACTGCGCGAAATCAGCAGCCAGAAGGCGGAAAAATTCCTTAACACCTTTTATTTTCAATACGGGCACCGTTCCATTGCCGATCTCGCCCATATTGCGCTGGCGGTGGAGAGGCTCTCCATATTGGCGGCGATTGCGCTGGTGGATGAACAGCGCTGGGACGGCCAGGAGCGCTCCACGCGCTATCAGGACTTCAAGAAAAGCGGCTACTACCGGCCCGATTTCGGCGACGACCAGCCGGCGCAGCGGCTCTACGGCGAAACCGTGGACGGCCTGTTCGCCGCCTACCAAGGTCTCTCCGAGCGCATATGGCACCATCTGATGGCGCAAACGCCCAAGCCGCCGGAGATGAAGCAGGAGGCATACGAACGCACGCTGCGGGCGCGGGCCTTCGATGTAGCGCGCTACCTGCTGCCGCTGGCGACCATTACTTCGCTGGGCGAAATTGTCAATGCGCGCACGCTGGAGAGCCAAGTTTCCTGCCTGCTCTCGCATACCCATGCGGAGGTTCGGCATCTCGGAGAATTGCTGAAGCGCGCGGCCACCGAGCCGGCCTATAACGTCAATCACGAGCTATGGCGGGTGCTGGTGGAGGACATACGCCAGATCAATCCCGCGCTGGGTGGGCGGGCAGAGGCAGAGCTGCTCCGGCCGGTGCGGGTGGCGCCTACGCTGGTCAAGTACGCCGATCCCAATCCCTATGACATGGAGACGCGGCGGGAACTGCGCCAAGCCGCCGCCGAGATGATGAGGGGTGCGAAGATCGTCCCGGCACGGCCCGTGGAATTGCTGGACGACGAGCCGCTGGAGGTGGAGCTGGCCGCCACCCTGCTCTATGAGCACTGCCATTACCCTTACCGCCAGGTGCGGGGGGCGGTGGAGGGCGCCGGGGAGAAGCGCCGCCACGAGATCATTGATCTGGGCACGCGGCACCGCGGCAAGCACGACGAACTGTTAAGGGCCTTCGCCGCCGGCCAGCGGCTGCGCTTCGACATCCTCATGGATATAGGCGGCTTCCGCGACATGCATCGCCACCGCCGCTGTGTCCAGATCGGGCAGGGATTCACCACCGCCCACGGCTACGATTCGCCCGAAGAATTGCAGGCGGCAGGGGAGACAGCCGCCTACGACCAGGCCATGCGGCGGAGCGCGGAAGCAGTTGAACAGTTAGCCAAGGCGGCGGGGCCAGAATCCGAAGAAAACTCGCAATATGCCATTCCCCTGGGCTTCCGCAAGCGCACCCTGTTCAAAATGGACTTCGCCGAGGCGGTTTACATTTCCGAACTGCGTACCGGCCCGGCCGGGCACATGTCCTATCGCAAGGTAGCGTGGGGGATGTACGAGGAAGTGGCCAGCAAGCATCCGGCGCTGGCTAAGTACTTCCGGGTGCAGGATGTTAGGGAGCCCGTAGACCTTCTGAAACGCTGAAAGTCGGCGTGCGCGGCAGCTGAAAGGCCTCTCTGGCCCGGCCGCAACGCATTTCCAGACTGCCCATTCGGGCCACAGAAGTGGTAAAGTTCCGCCCATCTCACATCACATTTCGGGGGAGAGCACATGGCGTTGGCGCAAAAATATGACGGTAAGCAGTCGGGCGTGACCCTTGGACGCACTGACCGGTTAACGATGGCCTTGGTCGGCATGGGAGTGATCTTCGCTTCACTGGGCCTGGGCGAAGCCGTCTATCGTCTGGTGTTCCTCGACTTTGACGGCGCGACTGACCGCTTGCCCATCGAGATGCTGTTCGGTCTGGCGTTCGCCTGGATGGCAACGAAGCTGGTTAAAAGGATTTATCAATACCGGATCGAGACTTCGGCGCGAATTAAATTGGTGCGGGACCGGAACACCCGCATTCGCGACGCGGCCGAGGCCATCGCGCCTCTGTCCTATCCCAGCAATCAGCAGGCGATCCGGGTAATCCGCGAAGAAGTGAATCGAATCGAGTGGGCGTTAGCGGATATCGTGCCCCAATAGGGCGTGAGTTACAACTGGCTACATCTGCCAGCCAGGTCAAAGAAGCTGAGGGCCAGAAGCACTCCGAAGATTTGTTCCAGACGAATCGGTTGGGAGAACTACATGGCTCGTCGCTGGTTGCAACTCTCGTTGTTGGCAGTCACGGTTTCTCTGCCGCTGTTTGCCAGTGGTCCCACCGGCACTATCACGGGCACAGTAACCGACCCCTCTGGGGCGGTGGTCCCGAAGGCGCACGTAAGCGTGCGCAACGAAGGGACCAACACCACCCGCGATGCGGACACCAACGAAGACGGAGACTACACGGTTGCCCTTCTGCCTCCCGGGCGTTATTCGGTCTTTATTGATAAGGCGGGTTTCCGCCGCAGCATTATCCACGGCGTCAGCGTGGATGTGGATCAGACGGTGCGCCTTGATTTCGCGCTGCGCGTGGGCGTGGCCGCCGAGGAAGTAAACGTCACCGAGACGCCGCCCATCGTGCAGAGCGACACCTCCACGCTGGGCCAGGTGGTGGACAACCGCCTGGTTGAGCAGCTTCCGCTGAATGAGCGCAACTTCCTGACCTTCGCCCTGCTGGTGCCGGGGGCGCACCTGCCGGCGGAAGGCTCACAAAACTCGACCCAGGGCGGTGCCATCAGCGTTAATGGCGCTCGCGAACAGTCGAACAATTTCCTGCTCGACGGCGTGGACAACAACGACCCTTACATCAACCAGTACGTCGCCCTGCCGCCTATTGATGCCATCCAGGAATTCAAGGTGCAAGCCAGCGACTACTCGGCCGAATTCGGCCGGGGTGGCGGCGCCCAGGTTAACGTCATTCTGAAGAGCGGCTCCAACGAGTTCCACGGCAGCCTCTTCGAATACTTCCGCAACCGGCGGATGGATGCCAAGAATTTCTTCGACTTTCCCGACTGCACCGCCAATTCCGTCGCCGGCACCTGTGGAGATATTCCGCGTTTTGATCGCAACCAGTTCGGCGGAACCCTGGGCGGGCCGCTGCGCAAGAACAAGACTTTTTTCTTTCTGGCTTATGAAGGCTTGCGTTTGCGGCAGGCGACTACGCGGCAAGCCACCGTGCCCACGGCGGCGCAGTGGCAGGCTGCGGCAGGGTTAGCGCAGACTCTGTTCGGCTGCCCGTTCAACCCCTCCTGCCAGGCCGGCCAGAATGTGTTTCACCTCTATCCGGCCGGCAATGTGGGCGCCGACCTGGCCAACTCGAACACGTTCCTTTCTTCCCCCGTCATCCGCAACACCGAGAACCTGGTCTCCGCCAAGGTGGATGAGCACGCCAGCCCGGCCGACACCGTCTCGCTGCACTACTCGCTGGCGGATGAAAACCGTTTCAATCCTTTTGACCCGGTCAACTCTTTCACCGCCCTGCCCGGCTATGGCAGTTTTACCGGCAACCATGGCCAGAGCGCCGGCATTGAGTGGACGCGCGTGTTTCGCTCCACCATTGTCAACGAATTCCGACTGGGCTTTACTCGCATGCGGGCAACCGTACTGCAGCAGAATCACGGCAGTGACGTCAGTACCCAGCTAGGTTTTCCCCCGGTCCTGACCAATCCGGTGGACCTGGGCTCGCCCAACATCAACGTAATCGGCTTCGACGGCATCGGCGAGCCCATCAACTATCCTCAGGACCGCCACGACACCACCCTGCAGTTTGCCGATAACGTGGCCTGGACGGTGGGCCGCAACCAGTTCAAGATCGGGGTTGACGTCCACCGCGTCCGCATTGACAACTACCTTGACTTCCTGGCGCGCGGCGACTGGTTCTTTCTGGGGCAGACGGCGGCAGGCATCCTGCGCGCCTTCGGCGATCCCACTCCCTGCAGCGGACCTCCCCCCGACGATCCGCTGACTTGTTCGCTGGGGCAGTTGCTGGGCGGCGTCCCCGATTACGCGCTGGCGGTGAGCGGCAACACCTACAACAGCCTGCGCAGTCACGGCGTGAGCACTTACGTGCAGGATGACATCCACGTCGTGCCCCGCTTTGTGCTCAACGTGGGCATGCGCTATGAGTACAACAGTCCGCCGGTTGAGGCTAAGAATCGCTTCAGCGTTCCCGATCTCGTTCCCTGTCCCCTTCCCTGCGCCAGCACTCCTCAGTTCAACGTGGCGGGAACAAATGGGATTCCGCGGGCCACATATAACCCCAGTTACGGAGATATTGCGCCGCGGATTGGATTCGCCTGGCGGCCGTTGAAGACGGAGCGCTGGGTGGTCCGCTCCGCCTATGGCATCTTTTATGAAAGCGCTATTTCTAACATCAACATTCTTCCCCGCATCAATCCGCCGTTCTATAACCTGGCCGCGTTTTTCCAAACCCCTGCGTGTCCCGGTGGGTTGTGCACGGTGCAGGACATCCTCCTCCAGACCGGCCTGCAGTCAGGCGTAGTGCAAGCCAACACGATCGCCCGTAATTTCCGCGACGGCTACATGCAGCAGTGGAATGCGGACCTGCAATATGAGGTAGGCCCCAACTGGATGGTTGATGTGGCCTACGTCGGCTCCAAGGGCACCCATCTGGCGAACGTGCTCGACCTGAACCAGGCGAATCCCTTCACCGGGCCGCTTTACGGCCAATTTTCTTCGGTGCTGTTCGTGGAATCAAACGCCAACAGTTCCTACCATTCCATGCAGGTGCGCTCGGAGCGGCGTCTGAGCCGCGGGCTGGAATTCCTGGCGGCCTACACCTTCTCCAGGTCCATTGACGACATTTCCTCCATCTTCGGAGGGAACGTGGGGTCCGGCTTGCCGCAGAACTCCCAGGATCTCAGCGCCGACCGCGGCCTTTCCGATTTCAACGCCAAGCACCGCTTGTCCTTCAGCTTTCTTTATGACCTGCCCACCGGCCATGTTTGGGCCGATGGTCCAGGTTGGGGCCGAAAACTGCTGCAGAACTGGCAGGCGGGAGGAATCCTAACGGCGCAGTCAGGTTCCCCTTTTACCGTGGTTCTGCCGGGTGCGCCGGCGGCTTCGGCCGCGGCTTTCGGCAACCCACAGCGGCCCGACCTGGTTGGAGACCCGACTAAGGCCGGGCCGGTGACCGCGAACCCAGCCTGCCAGGCTCCGGCTCAAGTAGGGACGCCACAGAACTGGTTTAACCAATGTGCCTTCGCCGAACCTGCCACTGAGACTTTTGGGCCCGCTTTCGGCACTGAGGGACGGAATATTCTCATTGGACCAGGCTTCACCAACTTAGACTTTGCCTTGACCAAGAGCATTGCGCTGCACGGCGAAAATCATCGCCTGCAGCTTCGCGGTGAGTTCTTCAATCTGCTGAATCATCCTAACTTCGACATCCCGGCGCATACTTTTAACCTGGCCTCCTGCGCCCAGGACCCTGCTCAGCTTTGCCCGGCCGGGAATTATGGTTCCATTCTTTCGGCTAACTCCTATGGCGATCGGCCACCACGACAGATTCAGTTGAGCGTGAAATACGCCTTCTGAGAGCGTAGTTCTCACCACAGAGGCACGGAGACACAGAGAAAAGTATTGGAAGGGCTGCCCACCCCGGGGGCATCGCGATTCTGACTTACTCCGCTCACCGGCTCGTGCGTCTCGGCGGCGGAATTCGAAGTCCTCCTATCCACAAAATTTTCCACAGGGTTGCTGAGAGAGGTGCAACAAAGCTGTGGAAAGCGGTGGAATGTATTCGCCTTTCTTTCGCTTTTCGCCTATACTCTCCCGAAGCGGGAATCCTGTGGAAATTCAGCAGCATTCTGGCGCTGACGTCAGCCCAAGTGCGGGTGTACTTTAAGAACAGAGATCTCCCAAAATTACATATCCCCCGTATTCGGGCAGGAGCAAGCTTATGGCCGACGAACGTACAGAAAAAGTGCGGGCTATTGACCTGGCGGTCTCGCAAATCGAAAAGCAGTTTGGCAAAGGCTCGATCATGCGCCTGGGCAGCAAGGAAGCAGTGGTGCCCATCTCGGTAATCTCCACCGGCGCTATTTCCCTGGACGCGGCGCTGGGCGTGGGCGGCATGCCGCGCGGCCGGGTGGTGGAGATTTTCGGGCCGGAATCGTCGGGCAAGACCACGCTGGCCCTGCAGGTAGTGGCCGAGGCTCAGAAGGCAGGAGGCATGGCGGCGTTTGTGGATGCCGAGCACGCGCTCGACCCGGCTTACGCGCGCAAACTGGGCGTGGATGTCGACAACCTGCTGATTTCGCAGCCCGACTACGGCGAACAGGCGCTGGAAATTGCCGAAGCGCTAGTGCGCTCAAACGCCATTGATGTGCTGGTGGTGGACTCGGTAGCCGCCCTGGTGCCCAAGGCCGAACTGGAAGGCGAGATGGGCGACAGCCACATGGGCCTGCAGGCGCGACTGATGTCGCAGGCCTTGCGCAAGCTGACCGGCATTGT
>DASSQB010000628.1:0-11090 GCA_035702725.1 Terriglobales bacterium
GGACGCGCGGAGCAACTCCTGCGCAGCAACCATATTGGCAAAGGCCACCACGAGCGGCATCTGCGGGCGGGCGACCCCGACTACACTCCCGGCGCCGCGGTGCTGGCGAAGGGAGAGACGGTGGTCGTGCCGCCGGTTCCGGTGCAGTCCTCCACCGGCGCCATGACCTCCTTCGAGCCCGAGGCCGCCATGGCCCGCCGCTGGACCGATAACGTTATCAAGGTGGACGTGGTCTTCCCCGTGCTGCACGGGACTTTTGGCGAGGACGGCACAATTCAGGGCCTGCTGGAGCTGGCCGACATCGCCTACGTGGGCGCGGGCGTGCTGGGCTCGGCGGCCGGCATGGACAAGGATGTCATGAAGCAGTTGTTTCGCGGCGCCGGCCTGCCCATGGTGAAGCATGTCACCGTGCTGCGGCATGACTGGGAAGCCGATCCTGCCAAGGTGCAGCGCCTGATCGAGAGCAAGCTGAAGTATCCGGTATTCGTAAAGCCGGCGAATCTGGGTTCGTCTGTGGGAATTTCAAAAGCCCACAATCGCGAAGAATTGACGCCGGCCGTGCTCCTGGCGGCCGAATATGACCGCAAGATCGTGATAGAGCAAGGAGTAGGGGGCAAGAAGCGCAAGGCCCGGGAACTGGAATGTTCGGTGCTAGGGAACGACGAGCCAGTGGCCTCACTCCCGGGGGAAGTGGTGCCAGGCAAGGAATTCTACGACTATGCGGCCAAATACCTGGAAGAGGGCTCCCAACTTATCATTCCCGCCAAGCTGACCAAGGCGCAAACCAAGCAGGTGCAGGAGATGGCGGTGGCTGCCTTCCGTGCTGTGGATTGCGCCGGGCTGGCGCGCGTAGATTTCCTCATGGATCCACAAACCAAGAAGATTTACGTCAATGAAATCAACACCATGCCCGGCTTCACCGCCATCAGCATGTATCCCAAGCTGTGGGCCGCCTCCGGGGTCTCTTATCCCGAGCTTATTCACCGGCTTGTCCAGCTGGCGCTGGAGCGGCATGAGGACAAGAAGAGGAATAAGTACACCCGATAGGACAGCATTCAGCAGTCAGTGGCATTCAGCCCCTGAACGTTTTTAGGGGCGTGTGCTCGCCCCGAGCATGCCCATCGAGTCAAGCCTAAGGTCCCTTGCAGCATAGCGTTAAAGGGCTGAATGCTGAGTGCTGTTTTTCCCCCGAACGTGCCGGTACCTTTAGGTGCCCTTGGTAACATTGGGCCGCGCTGGTGACTGTGGTACTTTACCGCCAGCTTCACCCGAAAACCTTCATTGGGCAGTGGTGTGGTTCGGAGTCCGCGACTCTATGGCTTTTGGCTTCGGTTTCAATAAGACGAAGGTTCTGGCGGCGGCGGAACGGCACATTCAGCAGGGCAAGCTGCAGAATGCCATCGCGGAATACGAGAAAGTCGTAAAAGCGGATCCCAAAGACCTTACCGTCCTCAACACCATTGGCGACTTGTACGCGCGCATCGGCCAGACCGACAAAGCCGTGGCCTATTTCAAGAGCGTGGGCGATACCTATGCCGCGCAAGGCTTCACGGTCAAAGCCATTGCCATGTACAAGAAGCTGACCAAGATGAAGCCCAGCATTGAATCGGTGCTCAAACTGGCCGAGCTTTACGGCCAGCAGGGCCTGCAGAACGATGCCCGGGCGCAATACCTGATGGTGGCCGAGCAGTACCTGCATTCCGGGCACCTGGAGCAGGCGGCCCATGCTTTCCAGAAAATCCTCGACATAGATCCGGAAAACACCAGCCTGCAGGTGCGGCTGGCCGATGTGTATGTGCGGCTGCAACGCCGGGACGAGGCGCGCAAAATCCTGCTGCGCACGGCGGAGGGGTTGCAGGCGCGCGGCAGCAAGGCGGAAGCGGAAGAAGTTCTGGCTCGCGTGCTGCAGCTGGACCCGGCGGACAAGCAGGCCCTGCTCATGCGCGGAACGTTGGCCTTGCAGGCGGGCGATGTAGAGGCCGCCATTCAAACCCTGGAGCGCGTTTCCGACCTGGACCAGCATGCCGATGGGTTGCGCGCCCTGGCCGGCGCCTATCTGCAGGCCGGGCGGACGGCAGAAGCGGGCGCTCAGGCAAAGAAATTATTCGCCCTGACTCAGGATGCAGGGCCGCTTTCCAATTACGCCGACGCCCTGATGAAGGCCGGCGAGTACGAGGAAGCGCTGCGCATCTATCACCAGTACGCCGAGAAGTTGCTGACCCCGGAATCCAGCCACGTGCTCGACAATTTGCACGCCTGCCTGGACCACATCCGCGACAATGTGGCCGCCCTGGAATTGCTGCGGCAGCTTTACGAGCGTGCGGATGACAAGCCTCGCCTGGCCGAAGTGGCGGAACTGCTGGCCGGCTTAGCCGAGCAATCGGGCGACATGGGCCGGGCCCGCGACTTGTACCTGCAATTGGCTGCCCTCGACCCCAACAACCCTGCTTACACCCAGAAGTGCAACCAACTGGTGCAGCAGGCGGGTCCCGACACCGGGCACGGTGAAACCGCCGCGCCGCTGTCGGTGGAAGACCTGAACATCAATGCTCCTGAAGTGGACCAGGGCTACAGCGCGGAGATTGCGGCCGAGGTGCAAAGGCTCATCACCGAGACCGACCTGTTCGTCTCTTACAACTTGGCGCCCAAGGCGGTCGAACCGCTGGAAGCAGCGCTGACCAAAGTGCCCAACGACCTGCGCATCAATCAGCGCTTGGCGGCGCTCTATGTTCGCGCCGGGCGTCTGGGGGAGGCGGCGGAGTGCTGCCGCAAAATCCACGACGTTTATCTCAAGGCCGGCTTCCACGATTCCGCCCTGCAATACAAGGAAGCAGCTGAGAAATACGCGGAACGTGCGGGAGAATCGGCCCCGCCCCCGACTCCGGTGGCCGCAGCGGCAGGCGCAGAAGCAGGCAGCCAGCAGGAAATAGACATTTCCAGCGAGTGGGAGAGCTCGCTGAGGCAGCCCGTTGCGGATTCCGTGGCCAAGTCCGCGGGAGTTGGAGAGCGGGCGGAAGCCATCGCCGGCCTGGTGGAAGAAGTCAGGTTCTACCTGCAGCACGAGCTCTGGGAAGAAGCCGAAGCGGCTATCGCCAAGTGCGAAGCGCAGTATCCTGATGTTCCCGAGTTGCGCGGCTTTCGTGAGCAGCTAAGGGCGCGGGCAGAACAGGCCAGACCCAAGGCCAAGCCCAAGGTGACGCCGGCGGCGGCTCCGGCAGTCGCGCCCAGCAACGGCGTTTTGGGGGCCATGGTTTCCGATCTCGAGTCGGCGCTGGGCGACGGTTTTTCAGCGCCACCCCAGGTTCCAGCCAGTGCCCCGCAGCCGGCTCGGATGGCAGCTGCCGCTGCTGCCGGGGGAACTTCCGCTCCTGTAGCCGCGCCCCGGCCGGCAATGGCCAGGGCCGCTGCTTCGCCAGTGTCCAGTGCCGCTTCCGCCCAGGCGGATTCGGAGCTGGAAGAAATTTTCACCGAATTCAAAGAGGGCTTGGAAGAGAGTGGCGCCCCCAGCCAGGCCGAAGATCCGGAAACCCACTACAACCTGGGGGTGGCCTTCAGGGAAATGGGTTTGCTCGACGAATCCATTGGTGAGTTGCAGAAGGTTTGCCAGGCCGTGGAGCGGGGCCAGCCATTCCCCCACGTGATGCAGGCCTTTACCTGGCTGGCTCAGGCCTTCCTGGAAAAGGGAGTCCCCCAGGCCGCCATCCGCTGGTATGAAAAGGCGCTGAAACTGCCCAGCATTGACGAAGAAGCACGCGTTGCCCTGCATTACGAACTGGCCGCCGCCTACGAGGCCAGCGAAAACAAACAGGCGGCTCTAAGCCATTTCCTCGAGGTCTACGGCGCGAATATTGATTATCGCGACGTGGCCGAGCGCATCAAAGCCTTAAAGTCGTAAAATCAATGGATAATCAAGGGCGTGCCGGGACGCGGGTGGGGTCTTTCGCGCCGCATGCCACCTGAGGAGACAGCGGCGTGGATTTGCATTCGGATGTGGCCGGGCAGAGCTGGGGACGCCTGGCCAATGAGGCGGGCAAGCCGGGAGGCGAGTCGTCGCGCGGCTCGGTGGCGCCGGAACAGGAGCCGCCATCGCCAGAGCATCATCGCCTCACCAGCGGCCAGCTTTGGGCCCGTCGTCTGGGATTGCTGGTCTTCGTTCTCATTTGCCTGGAGTTGGGTATCGCCCTGGTAGTTCTTCCCTGGACGCATTTATGGACGGAAAACAACCTGCTCCTGGATTACCCCACCTTACGCTTCTGGGCCGCCAATCCGTTTGTGCGCGGGGCCTTCAGCGGCCTGGGCCTCATTGACATCTGGCTGGGCATCTGGGAAGTGGTGAGTTATCGCGAAACCAAGGTCAATTGAGTCAACCGCTTTTGCATCCCGTTACGGCCCTTTCTGGTATTCATTTTGATTGAGTCAGTGAGGCCGCGGCCTTCAGCGCCGCTGCGCTGAACTGTGGGGGAATGGATTGAGAAACAAGTCAGACCGTCACAAGGATTCCAGCACAGAAGATTTCCTGGCCGGCGAACCTACCCTCTATCCGGCTCCTCTGGCCTACGAAAACAAGCGTTTCCTGAATAGCCCGGACGGGCGCATCCTGCGCATTCTTTCCGAATACGCTGAGCCCCTGTCGCGCTTCCGCCGGGAGCAGATCCAGGACACGGTAGTGTTTTTCGGCTCAGCCCGCTTCCACAGCCTCTCGGAAGCGAAGCATTCACTGACTGTGCTGGAAAAGCCTGGGTCGCGCCAAGCAGCGCCCCCGGAAGAGCAGGTAAAACTGAAGCGGGCGCACGCCGCCGTGGACATGGCGCGCTATTACGAAGACGCGCGCCGGCTGGCCTACCTGCTGACCCAGTGGTCGCTGCAGATTCCCGCTAAACGCCAGCGCTTTGTGGTTACCACCGGCGGCGGTCCCGGCATCATGGAAGCCGCCAACCAGGGCGCGCGCGAGGCCGGCGGCAAAACCATTGGGCTCAACATCCGCTTGCCCTACGAGCAGATGCCCAACCGCTTCATCAGCCCCGAGCTCAACTTCGAGTTCCACTACTTCTTCATGCGCAAGTACTGGTTCGCCTACCTGGCCAAGGCGCTGGTCATTTTCCCCGGCGGCTTTGGCACGCTCGATGAACTGTTCGAGATTCTGACCCTGGCGCAGACCGAGAAGCTGGCAAAGAAAATCCTGGTGGTCATCTACGGCAGCGAGTACTGGCGGCACGTAATCAATTTCGACGCCATGGTGGATGCAGGCACTGTCTCGCCCGAGGATGTTGACCTGTTCCGAATCGTGAATTCGCCGGATGAGGGTTTTGAGTTCCTGCGTGACGGGCTCACCAAGTACCACCTGGGAGCGCCCCCGCGGGAGGGCGCCCCGGAGATTGCCAAAACCCGGCCATAAGAACCCCTGCATTTGGCTCTTGGCCGTTGGCTCTTGGCTTGACCCACATTGCCCGACCGTGCCCCGATGCGCCGGCTCTATGCCACACGCGTGCTGTTTCGCTGTTCGACTGCCTGCGCTTGCGCCTGGCGCAGTTCCACTTCCTTCTGCTCCTTGCTGATCTCCACGCGTTCCTTCTTCAGATCCAGCCGCAAATGCCCGTAGAGGCTCATGTACTGGTTGGCCACCCAGACCAGGGCAAAGCCGCCAATGACATATCCGCGCCAATCCTGGTAGAGCAGCTTGTAGCGAGTGATGGCGACAAAAAACGCGGCTACGTAGTGGCTGAAGCAGTATTCGCAGGTGAACAAGAAGAAAAATTTACGGCGCAGATAGCTGCGGGCTTCCTGGCTTTGCCGTTCACAATATTCACGCGGCTCACGGAAGACTTCCTCGTGGGTGACCGTCCACGCAACACAGGCTACAGGAATCGCCAGCACGAACAGCCAGACGATCTGGGGTCCGAGTCCCATCGTTGGTTCGATGCCGATGCGGAGCTTCATTCTGGCCGAAGACGCGCTGCTCTCAGAGCATACGCGGATATTCTTCCTCAGAGCAGGAGCGCGGGGGGCATAATAGGTGTCATTGCTGGAGGCGATTATGCGGCCAGCTCTCTCCTTGCTTTTCTTGTCCCTTCTGGGCTGTGCGAGTTTGTCTCTCGTGGCGCAGGTTGTGAAGCTACAGCTCAGCGACACCTCGGCGTCCGGGAGCCCTATTAGCGCCAGTGGTACGGTGATTGTGGCCGAGTCAATCGAGAGCTCACCCCGCTGCCAGGCAGTTTCCGCGGCTCGGTGTTCCGTTGTGTCCGAGCAGAATGACATTACGCTGCGCAACATCAGCGACAAGCCCGTTGTGGCCTTTGTCAGCGATTTCAAAGGTCGAACGCCAAGTGGGAATTCCTTCGGCATGGGATATGAGGCGGAGATGATTTTCGGCGGCCCGCTCTTGGCCCCGGACGAAACCGCGCCCGGGCCCGGGAGCGGGGGAGTTGAGATCCGTCCGGAAACAGCTGAAGTTAAGCCAACCACTCCCCAAGCGGAATTCCGGATCCTCTTTGTGCAGTTTGCCGATGGCACCACTTTTGGCGACCCTGAAGCTGGCGAACACCTGCTCCTCGCCCGGCAGAAATCACTGGAAGCAATGGCACGACTGGACGGAATCTTCAGCCGCCACGGTGAGCAGGCCTTCGTTCAGGCCTTGCAACAGACCCGGGAGGGCGAGCTCAGTATTTTCCGCCAAATAGAGAAACAATGGGGTCCGGCGGAAAGCGTTAGCCGCATGCGGCGTGCGCTTAGCACCGCCGAACAGCGCTTGGCTGCTATGACCGCTCAAGCAGGCCGGTAGTCGCGGATCATCCCCGCGAGCTGCTGCAGGGGTGGGCCGGCAACACCCATCGAACGTGTAGCGGTACGATCTTGACGGAATCGCGGTGCTCTAGCTTGCGTTTGCGGGCAGATTTTCGGCCGGGCATGGCTCTCCTCGCGTGAATTTCTGGGGGATTCGCCTATCATACCCGTACGTCCCCGGAGGATTGGCGTGCAAAAAGACAGGGCGGCCGCAGCCGCCCTGTTTCTTGGGATACCAGGATTTAGAGAACTTGACCGTTCTCAGCCTGCCAGCCCTTCTGGCCCTTTACCACGTTGAACTGAACCTGCTGGCCTTCCTGCAGGCTGCGGAATCCGTTGGACTGGATGGCCGAGAAGTGCACGAACACGTCTTCGCCGTTCTGCCGGCTGATGAATCCGTAACCCTTGGCATCGTTAAACCACTTTACCGTACCTTGTTCCATTGTGTTGCTTTTCTCTCTAATGTGAATTTGCGCTGAATCCAGAAAGTACTAAAGGCAGGTAATGCTTCGGCAGGTTAATGCTTCAGGCAGAACGCGTTTAGACTGTTTCCGTTCAATCGCTGAGTATAGGATGCACGGAAACGGGGAAAGATGCAAGCCTGATCGGCGAAGGACTGCACTGAGCGCCGATGGGGATTCGCCGAGCTGCGCCGAATAAAAAAGAGCGGCGCTGACCACGCGCCGCTCGTTGTTTAGGTTGGAGACGAGAGTTTAGTGATGCGATCCGCTCGAACCGTGTCCGCCGCCTGAAGAATGGCCGCCGCCCCCACCGCCAGAGTGGCCACCACCGCCACCGCCCGAGTATCCGCCACGGCTGCCGCCACCACCACCAGAATAACCACCCCGGCCTCCGCCACCCGCGTAGCCACCGCCGCCACCGGAGTATCCACCGCGGCCACCGCCAGAGTAGGCGCCAGCGTTGCCACCGCGGCTGCCTCCGTAGCTGCCGCGATCACTGTATCCGCCGTAGCCGCCCCGGCTCACGCCCGCGCCGCCATATTCCCGGTTCGGGGTGCTAGCCTGCCGGCCACCGTAGTAGCCGCCCGAATTATCACCGTAGCGGCCCCCGTTGCCGTAGTTGGACGATGGACGGCGGGTCACGATGGGCTGGCGCAGGTCCAGAGGCTGACGGCCGGAGCCGCCATTATCTGAAAACCTCTGCCATCCGGAGCGCGGGTTAGCGTTGCCGCCTTGCCCACGGTTGGAAGGTTGCGCATTGCCGCGCGGCGCATTGCTGGGCTGTCCGCGGTATTGGTCCTGACCCGAAGACTGCGAGAACGGACGGTAGCCGCCCTGGTTTCTGGAGGGCGCTTGCTCACCTTGTGGTGTGCGCGTGTTCACGCTGTTGCCCTGGCCATGGGAGAACGGAAGGTCAGACTGGGAACCGGTGCCGCGCTGATTTTTAGAGAACGGCAGCGTGCGGTCCGCATTCGCCGTGCCCTGGTTGCGGCCGTTGTCCGAGAAGGGACGCAGGCCGGGCCGCGCCTGTTGCTGCCCGCCGCCGCGGTTCATGTTGCCCTGGCCGGTGTTATTGCGCGCATTGCTGTTGTTCTGCATGCGCTGGGCATTGTTCTGCGCCGTATCGCCGCCGAACTGCTGCCAGCCGGGACGGGAAGATATTGCCTGACCCTGACGAGTGTTCTGTCCGGGATTTCCCGCGTTACGCCCGAACGACTGCGCTCCCGAGTTGTTCACCTGCGCCCTGGCCGGCAAGGTGTTCATCTTCATGGCCTGACCAGGCTGCTGGCGTCCCAGGCCCAGCCGGGTGGCTTCGGAGTTGACGTGCGGAGCGGAATTCCGCATGACGTTCTGCATCTGCCCAACTTCGCGATTAAAGGAAGCGGGAGTGGTTGCCGGACGTCCGCCGCGGTTGAAGAAATGCTGGTTGGAAGCCATTCGGTTGTTGGCCGGGCGAGCCGGAGTTCCCAGACTATTGCGGCCGGGAACCACGGGCACGCGACCCGTCATCATGCCGCCCTGGCGGAAGGTGGCAGCGTCAATCCCGCCGGCGCGCCGCACCGGCATTCTGCCAAAGTCCCCTGACGGCATGTGCGATACCGAGTTCAATAGCCGCGGGTTGTTGCCCACGCCGCGCAGATTGGAATAGGCGTTCCGCCCCCGATACAGGGGCCCCACTCCACCACGGAAGTTGTAGATGTTGGTGATGTTGGTAACGTTCACCACGTTCACACCGCGCCCGTACCAGGGATGGAAGTAATCCCCAGGGCCAATCGGCAGCCAGCCGATGTTGCCGAATCCGAAACCGAAGCCGAAGCCGCCATGGAAGCCGAATCCGAAGAACGAGACATAAGCCGGCGCCCACACCGGGTAATAGCTGGCGTACACCGGTCCCGGCCACCAGCACCAGGAGCTGCCATAGAGGAACCAGCGGCCATAGTGATATGGCGCCCAGCCCCACGGCTCATAAGACACCCAGGTCCAGCCATAGTACGGTTCCCAAACCCACTGACCAGAGCTGTAAGGCGCCCAGCCCGGGCCGACGGCTGGCACCCACACCCGACCATAATCCGGCACATCGGACCAGTGTCCGTAGTCGTCCAGGTCCTGTGAGCCGGTGTAGTAACGGTTGGTGTAGCGCCAGCTTTCGGCACGGCTTATCCGACTGTCCCGGTCGCTGTTCCAGCGGTCCCAATCGTCCCTATCAGGCGCCGCGACAGTCTGATATTCAGGGTTGGTCGTGCCCTCGACCGTAATGAGCTGCCCACTTTGGACACGAGTGCTGCCCTGAGGTGTGGTGACCTCCGCTTCCCCTTGGCGGACGATCACTTGTGTTTCTGTGGCAGAAGTTACCTGAATGCGATACACGCCCGGCTGCAGCGGACGAATGGCCACGTTGGGCGTGTCAATTTCGATGTTGGTGTCGCTGCCGCGGAGCTGGCTGAAGTCCGCCAGGCCCAGGCCTACCTGCACCTGCATGCGCTCGCGGGTAAGGTCCGTCACCTTGGCGTTGGCGTTATCCGCCAGGCGCAGGACGTTGGCGTAGTCAAGCTGGACCTCCGTCCTCGCTCCAGGCCCAGTGGCCACTTTGTCACCGGCCACTACGGGCGTGTTGAGCTTCGCGTCAACCCAGTCGCCGGAGTCACCGCGCTGCATGGTGACGTCGCCATTGATCAGGCTGATGCGACCCACGCCGGGCTGTACCTGCGCCCCGGCGTAGACCGTGGCCGCCATCACCACCAGGACTGCCGCGAGACTTGTCAGATAGCTTTTCATGGCCCACCTCCCGCTGACTCAGCCAGAGGACTCCAAATCCACCCCTGGTAATGCAGGGCAGGGGCCAAACCAGCGGTCGGTAGTTATGTTATTGATTGTGTGAGGTTTACTGTTGCAGAGAGGGTTCGGAAGTCACCTCCCTGGTGGTGCTTTTCGTGCGCCGGTGGTGGTTTTCAGCCACGTGCCCTTTCGCACAAGCCAGGGCAAACATGGAGTCTTGTTCGCGGTGCTGTCGCCCGCGCTCTCGACGACCGCGCCTGACGTTTGCGGACGGCGACACTCGGGCACGTTCACCAGCAAGCATTCCCGAATCAGGAAGTAATCCAAAGCAGTCCAGATCTTCAGGCAAACTCTTTCTTGTAACAAGAGATAGAGTGTGAGAAGGAGAGCAGATTCCGGGTTCGAAAAAGAACATTGCTTTGGAGTGGAAGCGCACGGCTTCAGCCGTGCGAAAAGGAGCCTCAGGATTATGGGCTTTAGCCCCAGTGGCTCGGATCGAGTGTTCTTCGTGACCACGGTCACCTGGGGGGCGCCGAGCGCTTTTCCAGGCTCATCAGTTTGCTCAACTGTTTCTCGAAACTCTCTTTCACTATCGCGACCAGGGCTGCTATCAACTGCACGATTTCGTGCTCATGCCAGAACATTTCCATCTGATCATCACGCCGGCTGAAACGCTATCCGTCGAGCAAGCCGTTCAGCGAATCAAAGGCGGATTTTCCCATCGCATCAAGAAGGAGTTGGGATTTGCAGGCGAGATTTGGGAGCGAAGTTTTACAAATCATCGCATACGCGAACTCAACGATTATCAGGCGCATCGGAGGTACATCGAGCTAAACCCTGTCCGGCGGCGGCCGTGCTCAGAGTCATGGGAATATAAGTATTCGTCCGCTAATCTGATGTTTGTGCTTGATCCTCTGCCACAGGGGCTAAAGCCCGCGCTAAGAGATGCCATTATGTCGCAGGGCTGAAGCCCTGCGCTTCCACACTTCTGCAGGCTGCTTCCAGATTGATCGCTGTGCGCTCCGATGGCCTGCAGGGCCCCGCGCCACAAGAAAGGCTGGTTATTTTTTCTCC
>DASSQB010000629.1:0-4950 GCA_035702725.1 Terriglobales bacterium
TTCCAGCGGGCCTTCCTGCGCCACGCGGTGTCCCTGCGCGCCTTTTGCGTCCTGGTCCACTGCGATCACCTCTTTATTGGTGAGGATGGCCAGGTCCGCCGCGCTCACCCTGGAAAGGTCGTTGCCCGCCAGCAGCGGCGCCGCCAGCAGCGACCACAGGGACATGTGGGTGATGTATTCGTCGTGCTTCATGCCGCCGTTGCCGATCTCCAGCATGTCGGGATCGTTCCAGTGGCCGGGGCCGGCGAAGCGCTCAAGCCCGTTCTGGCCAAAGCCGATCAGCGCCATGCGGTCGTAGTGGTCGCTGATGTCGTCGGTGGTGCGCCACAGGTTGCCGCCGACTGAGGCTCCCCAGCGCCACACGCGGTCCAGTCCGTACTGGCACAGGCTGAACACGATGGGCCGCCCGGTGGCGGCCAGCGCGTCGTGCATCTTCTTATAGACCTCGGGCATTTGGCTGGGCTGGTAAACCTTTTCGGCGCTGCACCAGTCGTACTTGAGGTAATCGAAGCCCCAGGTGGCGTACTGCTTCGCGTCCTGCTCTTGGTGACGATAGCTGCCTTCGTAGCCGGCGCACGTCTTGGGGCCGGGCGAGGAGTAAATGCCGATTTTCAGGCCCTTGCTGTGAACATAGTCGGCCAGCGCCTTCATGTCGCCAAAGCGCTGGTTGGCCTGGATGTTGCCCTCGGAGTCGCGCTTGCCCTGCCAGCAGTCATCGATGTTCACGTAGGTGTAACCGGCCTGCTGCATGCCGTTGCTGGCGATGGCGTCGGCGGCGGCACGGATGTCGGCCGCAGTTACCTTGCAGGCAAAATGATTCCAGCTGTTCCAGCCCATGGGCGGAGTGGCCGCCAGCGTCTGCGCCTGCCCCAGCGATGCGAAGGCCAGCACGAGCGGCGCGCACATCCATAATTTTGTCATGATGAGCTCCCGTTTCCAAAACAACACTCTGCCAGTGTGGCGAACCCCGGTTTTAGTCCACTCCAGCGCCGGCTGTCAACGCGCTCGCCCCCGGGGAAGGATTTTGAGTAAACGCTTACAGCCAGCAATGTGTTAGCATTCTGCGCTTCTGCCCCGCGCTTCTGCTACGCGTTTGCTTCGCTTCCGCGGTGAGTCGGGATCCGGCAGCTGAGCGCAGGAGGAGAGGAATGGATCACAAAATTTCCCGGCGCGACTTGCTGAAGGGCGCGGCCGCCGGCGCGTCTTGCCTGGCGCTGGCGGGAATGCCGGTTCTTCCGGCATCCGCCGCAAGCAATACCGCCATGCTCCCCGCCAGTTCTTCGCCGCCTCCGCGCGTTGTTCCCCTCACCTCCGCCAGCGATGTGTTTATTCCGCCGCGCGGCGAAAGTTTTTTCAAGTTCAGCTTTGATTTTCCCGAGCCGTCGCTGGAGTTTGCCGGCCTGCAGTTCTCCTTTCGCGTTTACACTTTCGAGAACGCCTACGGCCTGGACCATTCCGCCATGAAGGTGGAGGAAGGCTCCAACGGCCTGGAACTTACCTGCTCGCAATTCGTCTGGGCGGGCGGCCAGCAGACAGCTCCGGGCTCGCTGCGTGCGCGCTTCCAGAAGAAGGGCGACCAGGTGGAATGGAGCGCCGTTGCGGAAATGGGACAGTCCATCAAGTCCGTGGCCGCCATTGTGCGAGGCGTGCCGCGCGGCAAAATTTCCGCCGGCGGCCAGCGATTCTTCGATCCCAAAGATAATGAGGTTCTTCTCGGCTACCCTTTCGGCGCGGGAGCGCTGTTCACCGCTGCCGGCCTGAATACGCCGCTGGCGGTGGTGCAGAGTGCCGGCTCTGAGTATTTCTATCTGTCGGCGCTGAACGACAGCGTGCGCGCTAACCGCTTTTACTTCCAGCCTGGCGAGAAAGCCTACCGTGTGGAACTGGTCTACGAGCAGGCGGGCTGGGAGAAGAAAAACACGCTGCAGAGCCCGCTGTGGCGCGCCGACCGCGCCACCACGCTCGATTCCGCCTTCCGCCCCCACTTCGAGCACCTGGAAAAGGCCTTCACCGTTCCTGATTGGGAAAAACGCACTGATGTTCCCGCCTGGTTTCGCCAGACCGCGCTCGTCCTTGCCCTCCACGGCATGCACTGGACCGGCTACATCTTCAACGACTTTGCCAGAATGCGGGCCATCCTGCAGTGGGTAGCCGCGCAAATTCCCGCGCGCAACGTTATGGTCTTCCTGCCCGCCTGGGACGGCCGCTATTACTGGAATTACCCGCTCTACAAGCCTGACCCGCGACTGGGCGGCGAAGAGGGCTTTCAGCGCCTGATTTCGGAGGGTCAGAAGCTGGGCTTCCACTTTGTGCCCATGTTCGGCACCAACGCCGCCAATTCGCGCCTGCCCGAGTTCTCGAACTTCGCGGATGCCACCACCGAGCAGATTGACGGCGATGCTTTCAACCTGAACTGGGTGGATTGGGACAACGACCGCCACAATGAAGGCGGCATGCCTTACATGAACGTGGGCGTGGACTCGTGGCGGCGCTGGCTGGCGGGCCGCATTTCTGACGTTATTGAGCGCTACCACGCGGACGGTTATTTCCTGGACATCGCCGGCGGCTGGGAAAACAACACCAAGGCTGATACGCACGAAGGCACTCGCCGCCTGGTGGAAGAACTGCGCCAGAAGCATGCGCAGGCGCTGGCAATTGGCGAGATGCACTACGATGCCTTGCTTTCGTTCATTCCTGTCTACCAGGTGCAGTCGGAATCTGCCTACCCCGCTGCGTTTACCAAGTACTCGCGCTCATTTCAACACCTGAGCCACCCCGCCCCGGGCCGGGGAAGCAGCGGCGTGCACGAATCGGGCTTTGGCCGTTTCGATCCTAAAACTCTGGGCCTGAACGACGCCCAGATACCCACCATCACCGTGGCGGACGACACCTTCGACGGTTACCGCAACGTTATGGCGGAGATTATCGCCCGCGCCAAACAGCGGGCCGGCATCGCCTAAAATAAAGGCAATGACCAGCAAACCGTTCGGCACAACTCGCGATGGCCGGCAAGCGCGACTCTACACCCTTGCCAGCGCAAACGGCCTGCTAGCCGACATTACCGATTACGGCGGCGCCATCGTCGCCCTCCAGGTTCCCGGCCGCGCGGGAAAGTTAGCCGACGTTGTGCTCGGCTACGAGTCAGTCGCCGGTTATGAAGCCGATAAGCCTTACCTCGGCGCCGTTATCGGCCGCTTCGCCAACCGCATCGCGCACGGCAGGTTCAGCCTGCACGGCGTTAATTACACCCTGCCGCGCAACAACGGCGACAACAGTCTTCATGGCGGCACTACGGGATTTAACAAAAGATTGTGGACAGCCAAGGAAATTTCCGGTAATTCGCTTGAATTGACTTACCTCAGCCCCGACGGCGAAGAGGGTTATCCCGGCGATCTCTCCGCCAAGGTGGTTTACACCGTAACCAGCCAACACGAATTGAAGATTGATTATTCCGCCACTACGAATAAGACCACGATCGTCAATCTGACCAATCATTCCTACTTCAACCTTGCCGGTCAGGGCGAAGGCGATATTCTCGGGCACGAGGTCACCATTCATGCCGGCTATTTCACTCCGGTGAATGCCAACCTCATCCCCACGGGAGAAATTTGCAGCGTGCAAGGCACGCCCCTGGATTTCACTAAGAGAACAGCGGTGGGCGCGCGAATTGCCGCCGACGATGAGCAATTGAAGCTGGCAGGAGGTTACGACCACAATTGGATTCCCGACCGGGAAGGCGACCGCACCCTGGTCCTGGCCGCGGAAGTTTACGAACCCGGGAGCGGGCGCGTGTTGCAGGTTCTGACGACTCAGCCCGGCATTCAGTTTTATAGCGGCAATTTTCTCGACGGCAGCGCTCGCGGCAAAGGCGGCAAGGTCTACAACCGGCGCTACGGTTTCTGCCTGGAGACGCAGCACTATCCCGACTCGCCGAACCAGCACAATTTCCCGTCCACCGAGCTGCAGCCCGGCCAGCAGTATCGCGAGACCACCATTTTCAAATTCTCCGCGCGATGACAACATTGAGTTCTAACTTGCGATGCTGGCGGCCAGGTTTACTGGCGTCGGGCGTGGGCACTATATTGGCAGGGCTGGTGAGACTCCCATGATGATGGAAGCCCTGCGGAAAACTGTTCTGCAAGCCAACCTCGAACTGGTGGTGCGCGGCCTGGTGATTGACACCTTCGGCAACTGCAGCGCCATCGCTCGCGATCAGGGGGTGGTCGCCATCAAGCCCAGCGGCGTGCCTTACGACACCATGCGTCCCGCGGATATTGTCCTGACCAACCTCGAGGGCCGCATCGTCGAGGGTACGCTGCGGCCTTCGTCCGACCTGCCCACGCATCTGGTGCTCTACCGGGCGTTTCCACAAATCGGCGGCATTGTGCACACACATTCCTCGAATGCCACCGCCTGGGCTCAGGCCTGCCGCGAGATTCCCTGCCTCGGCACAACTCACGCCGACTACTTCCGCGGGCCGATTCCGGTTACCCCACACCTGCAGGGAGAGGAAATCGAGACGGAATACGAGTTCAACACCGGCCAGGTCATCGTGCGCCGCTTTGAGAAGTTGGACCCCATGCACATGCCCGCCGTGCTGGTGGCCGGGCACGCGCCTTTTTGCTGGGGAAGGACCGTGGAGGAAGCCGTGCACGTCGCCGTCATGCTAGAGCAGGTGGCCTGGCTGGCGTCCTCCAGCCTAATGCTGAATCCCGACGTGCGGCCGCTCACCGACGCGCTGCGCGACAAGCATTTTCTACGCAAGCACGGCCCCGGCGCGTATTACGGCCAGGAAAAGAAAGAATCGTAGCCTTGCTGCTCAGTTCCATTCTCTATCTTCTGTAGGTCCAGCCCAGCTACAGGCCATGCCGCATCCGGTGCAGATAGCGCAGCTTTAGCTGGAGGGAAATGGGCCGCGGTTCAGAATGACAACTCGCGCCCAACTCCGCT
>DASSQB010000630.1:0-4159 GCA_035702725.1 Terriglobales bacterium
ACCCACAGAACGCTGCTCTGCTCACCAGCGCGCAAAAATATCTGTACGGCCAGGGCGTCCCGCAAAGCTGCGATCGCGCTCTCAGCTACTTGCGCCAGGCCGTGGACGGAGGCAGCGCTAAGGCCAAGAGCACCCTGGGTAGTATGTATGCCACCGGACACTGCGTGCCGCTGGACCGGTCAGTTGCTTATAAATGGTTTGCTCTGGCCCTGCGCCAGGAGCCCAACAATTCCTACTTGTCGCACGACCTGGAAATGTTGTGGAACCAGATGACGCCGGCGCAGAAGCAGCTCGCTATGCGTATGACGCAGTGAGGCAGTTTCCGTTTTCAAGTTTCCAGTTTCGAGCGGATTGATGCGATCTTGAAACTGGAAATTTGAAACCCGTTGATGAATCGTTCTCCGCGCTAACTGAATCAAACTCCTGGGGGACTTCATGGAAAAAGCCACTTTCGCCGCGGGCTGCTTTTGGGGAGTGGAAGCCTCTTTCCGCGCGCTGCCGGGAGTAGTAGATGCCCTGGTGGGATATACGGGCGGCACCCTCACCAATCCCACTTACCACGACGTCTGCACCGACCGCACCGGCCACGCGGAAGCGCTTGAGATCACCTTCGATCCGGCCAAGATTTCCTACGAGAAGTTGCTGGATCACTTCTGGCAGATGCACGACCCAACCACACCCAACCGCCAGGGCCCTGACTTCGGCACACAATATCGTTCGGCCATTTTCTTTCACAGTCCAGAGCAGGAGAAGCTGGCGCGCGCTTCCCGGGAACGGTGGCAAGAGCGCTTCCGCCAGCCCATCGTGACCGAAATCGTTCCCGCGTCCGCTTTCTATCGCGCTGAGGAATACCACCAGCGCTACCTGGAGAAAAAGGGCCTGAGCAGCTGCCATATCTGATTGTTGCTCAGCAACTACGCAGCAAACGTCCGGCATACCTGCGCGACAACCCTACCGTAATGAGCGTAGACAGCGTCTGGGCTTCATCTTGTCAGCGCCGGAGGCGCAATCATACTAAAGCCCAGGACGGAAGTCCTGGGGGCGGATCTCAAACAGCCGAGCCCCTTCAGGGGCGGCACACTCCAACCACCTCTCCGCGATCCGCCCGCCTAAATCCTTCATTCCGCTGCGCTTGCTCTAGCGTAATCAAGTCTGATTCCGCTGGTAATCTGCCCGCCAAATGCTCGCTCCCGCAGTGGACGAACGTAATGTTTACGATCTGGCTCCCCGGGCCCATAGTTAGCCGCGTGGGCAGCGAACGGGCTCCGTTCCCTGGCCGCTTTGACAGGAGGAACGACGCGATGCAAACGATGTTTGGCCTGGAAGTGCTCTTCGCCAGTGTGGTCTGCATGACCACAGCCCTGACCTTTGTGGAAGTTCGGCGGCTGCGCAAAAAGCTGAAATAAGCTGGCACTTGTGCTGGCGGCGCTTTTCCCCGTTCGGGGCAGGCTGCCCAGGACCGACCGCCCGCGACGCGTTTTATAGCCTCCCCCTTTTCAAATTGTGTACGGAGGAAAAAATGGTGAATCTGATTCGCAGAATGTGGTCGAACGATGAAGGTCAGGATATTGCCGAATACGCGGTGATGCTGGCCGTCATCCTGGTCATCGTGGTTGGCACCATCCGTCTGATCGGCGGCCAGGCCAACAACGTGTTTTCGCAAACCGCGAGCGCCATCGGCGGCTGATTCCGCACTTCGGATTCTCCCGCAAGCGCAAAAACGGGCAGCGCACAAACCCTCCGGGGACGCTGCCCGTTTTGTTTTCCGCTCTACTTCTTTCCCGCGGAAGCCGGCGGCTGGCGCAGGTCGCGCCCGGTCATTTCCTGGGGCTGATCAATTCCCAGAAACCCCAAAATAGTGGGTGAAATGTCGCGCAGCGAACCGTCCCGGCGCAGGCTGAATTTCCGCTCCTCGCCGCTCACCACGATCAAAGGCACGGGATTGGTCGTGTGCGCGGTGTGTGGCCCGCCCGTGGCCGGGTCAATCATCAGTTCGGCGTTGCCGTGGTCGGCGGTGATAATCATCGCCCCGCCCTTCTGCCGCAGGGTGCGCTCGATCTCCGCCAGGCAGCCGTCCACCGTCTCCACCGCTTTCACCGTGGGCTCGATCTGGCCGGAGTGCCCCACCATGTCCGCGTTGGCGAAGTTCACGATGATGACGTCAAACACGCCTTTCTCCACCGCCTTGACCACCTCGG
The DNA here is from genome assembly GCA_035702725.1 of Terriglobales bacterium. Taxonomy (GTDB): domain Bacteria; phylum Acidobacteriota; class Terriglobia; order Terriglobales; family Acidobacteriaceae; genus JAICWP01. Next base: position 2,199 of record DASSQB010000630.1, read on the forward strand.
CGGCAATCCCCGCCGCGCTCATTTCCGGCTTCAGATCATAGGTGGCCACCTTGGGCGAGGGCACCAGCACGCGCTCTTCCCCGCCGAAGGGTTGCTCAACGCCGCCATTGAAGAAGTAGGTGACGTGCGCGTATTTTTCTGTTTCTGCTACGCGCAGGTTGCGCAAGTTCAGGTTGGCCATCACGTTGGCCAGAATGTTGTTCAGCGACTCCGGGGGCAGCACAACCGGGAGCGTGAATTGTTTGTCGTAGCGCGTCATGCAGACGTAATGCAGATTCTTGGGCACGCGCTCGCGGGGAATCTCCGCATCCAGGCCGGCGGCATCGGGAAGGTAGCTTCCCCCTTGCTCATTCAGGCCGCTGTTGCGCGCCAGGGCGCGCGTAATCTGCCGCACGCGGTCGGCGCGGAAATTGAAGCAGATGCAGGCGTCCTCATCACGGATGGTGGCCAGCGGCTCGCCCCGATTGTCCACGCAAACAAAGGGCACGATGAACTCATCGGTTACGCCCTTGTTGTAGGACTCCTTCACCCCCTGCACTGCATCCACGTAACGCGCTGCCTCGCCGTCGCCCCACACCATGGCATTGAAGGCCTTAGCGATGCGCGGCCAGCGCCGGTCGCGGTCCATGGCGTAGTAGCGGCCGTTGACGCTGGCGATTTTGCCCGAACTGTATTCGCGCATCTTCTGCTGCAGTTGCTCCAGGTAACCTGCGCCGCTGGTGGGCAAAGTGTCGCGGCCGTCCATGAAAGCGTGCACAAACACGCGGTCAACTCCGGTCTGCTTGGCCATCTTCAGCAGCCCGTAAAGATGGTTCTGGTGGGAGTGCACGCCACCATCCGAAACCAGCCCGAACAAGTGCAGCCTTCGCCCGCCGCTGCGCGCGTGCTTCATCGCTCCCAGCAGCGTGGGATCGGAAAAGAATTCGCCGTTCTGAATCATTAGGTCCAGGCGGGTGATGTCCATGCGCACGATGCGCCCGGCGCCGATGTTCAGGTGGCCGACCTCGCTGTTGCCCATCTGTCCTTCGGGCAGTCCCACGTAGGGCCCGCTGGTATGAATCAGCGTGTTGGGATACTCGCGCAGCAGCCGGTCATACGTGGGCTTGCGCGCCAGCGCGATGGCGTTGGCTTTGGTTTCCGCGCGGTAGCCCCAGCCATCCAGGATGACCAGAAGGAGCGGTTTCGGTATATTCGGCATTTCCTATTCCCCACAAAAACAAAATCCACCACAGAGGCACAGAGTCACGGAGAAGTAAATCCATGAGATTCAACTTACAGAACATCCATCGTTCTTATCCGGGACGCCGCTTCCTCATTTCCCTCCGCCAGCCCCGCTAGGGGCGGGATAGTAAAGCCCAGGACGGAAGTCCTGGGTTGGTTACGTTCGAAAGCCCGAGTCCCGTAGGGACGGCACCAATAGAGCTCTGGCATTTCTATGCTTTTCGTTGCATCTTTCGTTTTCACAGCGGTAGTTGATTCCGGACACTTGCGTTGCCATTACTGTAAGCCCACGACTTCAGCCGTGGGAACAGAAGCCAGGTTCTAGTCGGGCTTTAGCCCCGGTGAAATACCTTCCAGAACCCCGATTCCTCTGGGCCTCCCTGTCTCTGTGGTGAACAAAAATCCTATGCCTTTGCCTTCCCCGCCGCCTCCCCGTGGTAGTTCAGCGCCTTCAATCCCAAAAATCTGGCTCCCTCGCCCAGCTCTTCTTCTATGCGCAAAAGCTGGTTGTACTTAGCCACACGGTCGGTGCGCGAAGCAGACCCGGTCTTGATCTGCCCGGCGGCTGTGGCCACGGCAAAATCGGCAATGAACGTGTTCTCGGTTTCGCCCGAGCGGTGCGAGATCACCGCCGTGTAGCCGTTGCGCCGCGCCAGGTCAATAGCATCCAGGGTTTCGCTCACGGTGCCGATCTGATTCACCTTGATCAGAATGGAATTGCCCACGCCTTGCTCGATTCC
>DASSQB010000631.1:0-5136 GCA_035702725.1 Terriglobales bacterium
TGGTGGGCGCCGAGGATTTCCTGCTTGTCGTTGCTGTCGAAAAACTCCAGCCGGTTCAGATCTTCCAAATTGAAGCGCAGCATGCCCTTGGAGCCATGAATCTCGAACTGGTTGTAATTCCTGCGCCCGATGGCATAGCGAGTGGCCTCAAAGCTGCCGATGCTGCCGTTGGCAAAGCGGGCCAGCATGAGCACGGCGTCGTCCACGTCGCGCGGCGGCGGGGCAAAGGTGCGCAGCATGGCGGAAAGCTCGCTGATTTCCCCATTGAGCATCAGCGCCAGGTCAACGGAGTGGGAGAGCAGGTCGCCCATGGCGCCGCTGCCGGCCACGCTTTTCTTGAAGCGCCACACGCCCTCTCGCTCCGGCCCCCAGCTCTGCAGGTAGACCGCGCGGTAGTGGTATACCTGGCCCAGCCGGCCTTCGTCCATGATGCGCTTGGCCAGTGCGATGGCAGGCACGCGGCGATAGTTGAACCACACCAGGTTGGGCACTTTGCGCGCTGCGGCCGCCATCTGCTCCGCTTCAGCCACCGACATGGCCAGCGGCTTTTCGCATAGCAGTATCTTCCCCGCCTTGGCAGCGGCCAGGGCCAAGGGAGCATGCAGGTTGTTGGGTGTGGCGATGTCCACCACGTCAATGTCTTTGCGTTCCACCACGGTCTGCCAGTCGGTCGCAGTTTCGTCCCAGCCCCAGCGGGCGGCCATGGCATCCAGAGATTCGCGGTTGCGCCCGCAGATAACCCTGCGCCGCAATTCGAAAGGCGTATCGAAGAAATGTCCCACCTGGTGAAAAGCGTTGGAGTGGGCCCGGCCCATAAAGCCCTGGCCGATCATGGCGACGTTCAGAGTCTTTTTGGCAGCACTCATGGCAAACCTCGCGGCAAAATCAAAACCACTATTATTAGCACGATTCGGGAGCTCGCGCGTGGCGTGTGGGCTACTGCTTCTGCCAGGAGTGGCCACCGTCGGAGGTGACCCAAGTCTGGCCGTCGGCTGTGGTCAAGCTGCCGTGCTGGGCATCGCTAAAGGTCAAAGCGGTGATCTCTTCCGTGAGTTCAACGCCTTCGGCAGAAGGCGATTGCCGCTGCCACTGGTTGCCGTCATCGGGGCTGTAGTAAAGCGCCCCGCCCTGTCCACCCACCCAAACATTCGGCCCGATCACGGCGATGGCGCGGAAGTTTACATTGCCGGCAAAAGGCACTGCCTGCCAGTTCTTGCCGGCATCAGTAGAGCGCAGCAAGCCGCCATTGTTGGAGAGCATCCAGCGCGTGGGTGGCGCCAGCTTCTTCTTGCCGAGAGCGCGGGCAGGGATGTTGGACGCGACCACCACGCCCGTTTCGGCAGTGGAGGCAGGAGCACTCCTGGCAGCCAGAGCGGCAACTCCGCCGGAAATGCCACTCGCGGAGGGTGCGACCTGAGCGGAGGGAGCGGCTGGGGCTCCCGCGGGGGCGCTGGGCGCGGCGGACCTAGGCTCAACTTCACCAGCTGATTTAGCCAGCATCTTTTCCGCGGCGACCTCGTTCGCAGATTCCGACTCGCGGGAAACCGGCTCAGCTTTCTGTTTCATGTCCTTGGCCTGCATGGGCGCACCGGTCGCAACTTTCGCTGGGGTATTTCTGTCATCTAAGCGAGCTTCCGGAGCAGGGGCGGGAGCGGCCTCCTTATCAAAAGTTGCCTGCATGTCACGCTTTTGAGTAACGGCAGGCGCCTTCCGAGCCGAAGCAACTCGCTCTCCCGCCGGTCCAGGGCCGCCGCGGAAGAGAACTGCCACACCCGCCATAACGACGATACCAGCTGCCACTCCGGCCCAGCGCCAGCCCAACGACCAAGACCATTCACGGGAAGGAGCACTGACCACAACATGTCGCGCCGTTTCACTCTCCGGCAGAGCGCACCACACCACTGAGCGGCAGTTATCGCAGGCGGCCAGATGGGCCAGCAGCTCCTCCCGTTCATCTGCCGCCAGAACCTGCTCCGCAAATGCGGCCAGCAAGTCAGCAGAAGGATGCTCCCCAAGCGGTTCCGACCTCTGCAACCGCTGCGCTGCGAATTTTGCCAGCTCAGACACTGCTACCCCTCTCCCTCCCCGCTGTGCGCTCCTGCCTTCTGATCGGAGAACGGTTTGACCGGCGCTTTTTGCGCCAGGCGGGCGCGAATATTCACCTGCAGGTCACGCACGTCCACCGCCATCAGTTCCTCCGCCTGTGGCACCTTAAGGCCCTGCTTCAGCAAGGAGTTACGAATGGCCTGCCGCAGCGCGGCGGCCAGCTTTTCCAGGCGCCGGCTGACGTTGGAAGCGTGAATACCTAGCGTCCTACCCACCTCTGCCAAAGTGCGCTGGTCGAGGTAGTAGGCGGCGAGCAGAAAACGGTCCTCCGGGGCCAAGCCCGCCAGCGTTTCATCCACGGCAGTTTGCAGGCGAGCATCCACTTCCGTCTGCGGCTCGGGTGCGGGCGCGGCATACTGTTCGCCGCCTTCCTCCTGCTCCTCCAGGCTAACCAGGCGCTTCTGCGCGCGGTAGCGGTTGATGTACTCCTGGGCCAGCACAGTGCGCAGCCAGCCTTCCAGCGAGCCCCGGCCCGTGTAGAAGTCCAGCTTGCAGACGCGCTTCCCCTCCCGCACGGCCGTGCCGAACAGGTCGGCGTACAGGGAATCGGCCAGTTCGCGAGCGGAGGATTCTTCGCGCGCAATATGGCCGGCGGCCGAGTAGAGTTTCTCGCGATACCGGAGTAAGAATGCTTCCCAGGCAGCTTCGTTCCCGGCAGCACAGGCGCGCGCCAGCACCAACTCCTCGAGGTGGAGGGCTACAAACAAGCGGCGGGCCGCGGCCGGCAAGTCATCGGCAGAAAGGTATTTGCAGCCTACCTGGTAAAGGATCTCGCGCAAGCCGGCAATGCTGATCCCAAACTTCTCCCCGCAGCACTTGGGGAATAGCTCTTCCGCCATGGCGGACAGCGCCGAAGCCCAGGCGGGTTCGGTGGGATTGGCGGCGCGGCTCATGAGCTTTTCGGATACTACCAATTTTTGCGCCCGCCAGTGGAGCTTTGCTGTTCTTCAGGCTGGTTGTGGAACATGCCGGTCCAGCAGCCCAAAAAACTCGCCGGACAACGACAAGGTTGAGCCTGCAGTCCAGAGCAAGAGCTAACGGCGCTGCAGGGGAGCGGCGCTAGAATCCTGGCGCACCTGCTTGAGGTGGGCGCGCATGCACTGCCGCGCCTTTTCGGAGTCGCGGTTTTCGACCGCTTTCAGAATGCGCCGGTGATGGTATTGCCCGCGCTCCGGGCCGCCTTCGGTCTGGAAAATGCGCATGCGCTGCTCCCGGAGCAGTCCCACGATGGAATCTATAAGCGAAAGAATCAGGGGATTGCTGGCGGCTTCGGCCAGGGCAAGGTGAAAGTCCAGGTCGGCCTCGATGAAAGCGTCGGCGTCGTGCTTGGAGGCGTCCATCACGTTGACGGCTTCGCGCAGGCTTTCCAGGTGCTGGTCCTCGGCTCGCGACGCCGCTAAGGCCGCAATTTCCGGCTCCAGAATGTCGCGCACTTCCGCCAGGTGGGACGAGCCCTCCGCCTGGCCAATCTTCATGATCAGATCAAGCGATTGCCGGATGGCGTGAGAGGTACCGTTGGTGATGAACGTTCCCCGTCCTGAGTAAGACTCGAGCAAGCCCTTTTCGCTGAGTGCCTTGATGGCTTCGCGAACCGCGGTGCGGCTAACCCCGAACTGCTCAGCCAATTCACGCTCTGCCGGCAGTTGGTCGCCGGGCTTCAGAATGCCCTTCAAAACTGAATCTTCTATCTGTTTTACGATTTGCTCGTAAAGGCGGGAACTACGAACTGTCTTGTACACTTACGGCTCCGGCTTTCCAGTACGCCCCTGCCCGGCCACTATACCAGAGTCTTGCGCCTGGCCTGAATGGCAAACGTAACCAATTCGACCGCAATCCGAGTCATCGCGCTGGCGACTTCCCGGGTGTGCAACTTTGTTGCTATCTCGGGGTCGAAAGAGTCCGAGACGTAACAAGTCACCTCTCTACCGGCATACCGATGTTGCCACGAGTTTCCTCATTGCCGCATCGGACCGCCAACTTCTATTCCGGCGAAACCACCACCAGATGAAATGTTTCGGGCACCACACTGGGAAAACGCGGGTGCGGGTTCTCTTTGCTCGGGGGTGGAACCGGGCCAAGTTTGGCCGCGGCCAGATAAATCTTGTGCGTTTTGGCGTCCACCGCCATGGTGCGCGCGCTCTTTTCGGTGGTCAGCGTTTGCGCCACCGTGTACTTATCGGCACTCTCCTGCTTGACCACCGTCAGGGTGCCATCATGTCCATTGGAGGAAAATACCAGCTTGCGGGCGGAATCATAGGCAGCGGCGTCGGGCCCCTCGCCGATGGGGGCGGTAGTAACCACCTTGCCGGTTTCCGCGTTCACCACCGCCACTATTTTGTTGTCGCAAACCGGGAACAGCCGGCGAGCAGAAACATCGAGAGCCAGGCCGGAGGGTTCTTCACAGGGGGCGATGGACCAGCGTTGTTTGATTTTCAGCGTGCGCGGGTCGAGGCGAACGATCTCGCTCTTGTCTTCGATATTGACGTACACGTCGCCCTTGGCATCGGTAGCGGGAAATTCCGGTTTGCCGCCCAGGGCGATAGTACCCGCAACTTTACCCGTCGCAGCGTCAATGGCGGTGGCATCCTGGCTGCCGCCGTTAAAGGCGAATACGCGATTGCTGGCAGGATCGTAGAGGATTCCATCGGGGTTGGCGCCGGCTTTCACCTTCTGCAACACGGCGTGAGTCTTCAGATTGAAAACCACCACTTCCCCGCTGCCGCCATCGCTGATAAAGCCGCGGTTCAGGCCTTCGGCGACGGCAATGCCATGAACGTGCTTCATGCCGGAAATTTTGCCCACTGGCTTATCGGTGTCCAGGTTCACCACGTCTACCACCTCGTTGTGCGCCACGTAGAGCGTCCGGTTGGCGGAATCCGCGTAGAGATAATCCCAGCCGCCTTCGCCCGGGATGGGGATGTTACCTGTCACTTTGTAATGTTGTGCATTGGCCGCCACTGAAGCCGCCAGCACGAGCAGACTCGCTGCCAGAAGGTTGCGCATAGCATCATCTCCTCACCGGGCCCCTTT
>DASSQB010000632.1:0-2784 GCA_035702725.1 Terriglobales bacterium
CCCCAGAGTTGCGCGTCGTTCTCCACGTCCACCAGCTCCGTCTGGACGACCAGCCTGTCACCCCGCTGAATCAGCTTGCCCGTCAGCACGGTGCGCACCTTCAGATCGCGTGCCACCGCTTTCAAATCGGCCTCACGACCCTTGCAGCGAAACGCGGAAGTCCGCGGGATCACCCTCAGGTTAGGAAGCTGGGAGAGCAAATTGATGATGCTCTCGCTGATGCCATCGCTCAGATACTCCGTCTCAGGGTCGCCGGTGGCGTTGACCAGGGGCAAGACGGCGAGGGAATCGAAGACTCTGGAAAGCAGTGAGGTGGAATCCGAAGCGGGCGCGATTGCTGCCACCCGCGCCGACTCAAAGTCGCGTTTCAGCCGTTGCAGGTCGGTGCGAACATCGGCCGCGTGCTGGTAGCGCAGGTTACGGTCCTTCTCCAGTGCCTTGTTGATGATTTCTTCGAGTCTCGGCGGAAGCTCCGGGTTCAGGCGCGCCGCCGCAACCGGAGCACGGTTGAGGATTGCCTCGAACACTACGCCAGAAGTATCGCCGCGGAAGGGCAGCGCTCCCGTTGCCATTTCGTAAAGTACCGCTCCGAAAGAGAACAGGTCGGTTCGGGCATCGAGTTCCTTCCCCCTGACCTGTTCGGGAGACATGTAGGCGACGGTTCCGAGCGTTGCCCCGGGGCTGGTGAGATGCTCCTCCGCGGAATCCAAGGTTGGGGCGGCGTGCAACAGCGATGGCGTCCGCGAAACTTTTGCCAGACCAAAATCCAAAATCTTGGCCGACCCTCGCTTGGTCACGAAGATGTTCGCCGGCTTAATGTCCCGGTGAACAATACCGGCCGAGTGTGCGGCATCCAGCGCATCCGCAATTTCGATGGCCAGCTCCAGAGCTGCCTCCGTCTCCATGGGATGGCCGGCGATCCGGTACTTCAGCGTCACGCCGTCCATAAATTCCATCACCAGGAACGGCTGGCCATCGTGTTTCCCGATCTCGTAAATGGTGCAGATGTTGGGATGGTTTAGGGCGGAAGCAGCCCGCGCTTCGCGGCGAAAGCGCTCCAGTGCCTGTGGGTCCTGGGCAAGATCCTCGGGCAGGAACTTCAGGGCAACGAAGCGGCCCAGGTCGGTGTCCTCGGCCTTGTACACCACACCCATCCCGCCGCCGCCCAAATTTTCCAGGATGCGGTAATGGGAAACGGTCTGGCCAACGAGTTGCGAAGGGCTGGCCATGCCCGGAATGGTAGGACGGAATTCGGAACGGGTCAACGATGCACAAACATCTAGAACAGCAGTGGAGGTCCGAGTCTACCGGCCGCTGCTGCGCTCACGCTCCAGGATCATCTGGTCGAAGGCGTGCAGCAGGGACTCGCGCTCGGAGTAAGGGCCGGGCTGGTAGGCGCGCGAGCTGATGCCAAGTTGCGAAAGTTCGGAGATGCCCCAATCCTCGCGGTTGGTCAGGTCCCAGAAATCAATGGCATCGTTGGCCTGGAAATCGGGCTTGGCCAGTTCCCGCGGGTGGAAATGCCACTCGCAGATAATTTCCGTGCGGTTCACCGCCTTCGGCCACAGGGTGTGAGTCATCATGTAGTCAGGGTGGAGGCTGAGCAGGAAGTTGGGATAAATGGCGTAGTAGCAGACCTTGTGGCGGTCCTCTTCGCTCAGACCCGGTAGGTAGTCGCGGCGGCGCTTGCCGTCAACACTCATGGTTTCGGCATTGCCCTTGAAACCCATGGTGCCGCCAATGTAGGTGGGCTGTGGCGTTTCGTTGTCGGCACCCATGTAGTTGGTGAGGCGGTTGAGAGCGGGATGCAGCACCGGGCAGTGCAGGCACTCGTTGTAGTTGAGGATGACGAGTTTCCAGTTGGCCTTAACGTCGTAGACGATGCGCTTGTGCAGGCGCAGGTCGGCCATCTGCCAGGAAGCGAACTTTTCCGGCAGGTCGGCTAACTGTTTCTCCAGCGGCTCAGGCTGCGCCGCCAGATTGATAAAGATGTGACCGTCCCACACCACGCTGTGGACACGGTTCAGAGGATAATCTTCGCGGCAGAAGCTGCCCCCTTCCTCCATGTGGGGAGCGCCGATAAGCCGGCCGTCCAAGCCATAGGTCCAGCCGTGGTAGGGACATTGAATGCGGCCGGCGAAGTCTCCCTGGGGCTCGGTGCACATGCGTGTGCCGCGATGGCGGCAAACGTTGTAGAAGGCGCGAACTTGCCCGCCCTGGTCGCGGGCGATGATGATGCTTTCGCCCGAGAGCTCGCGCAGGAAGTAGGCCCCCGCGTGCGGGATCTGGTCGGCGCGTCCGGCACATACCCAGGAGCGGCAAAAGAAGCGCTCCATCTCGTCCCTGAATACCTCGGGATCGGTGTAATACCGGGCCGGCAATGTCTTAGGGGTGGGCACCACCTGTGTGCTCATGATTCGCTCCGTTGGCGAACAAGCGCGATTATGCCACGAGGCAGTGGGAGATTGCCGACCGGCAGTCCCCAACCAGCCTGAACATTGAGACGGACCATCTTTCAAGAGCCCCGGCCAGCCCCAGAGTGCAGCACCGAAGCCGGGAGACTTGATGCGTTGTTCAACGCTGTTTAAAGGTCAGTCCACTAGACCCATTGTCACAAACAGGAAAAAACTGCGGTTTTGAGGCAAATGTAAAAACATTGCTTGACTCCGCAATCCGTAGGATGGTATAGCAGCCAGACCATTCGTGAAAGGGAGGCTGCCGCCATGGGCGCTTCAACGGTAAAACCGGTTCTTGCAGGACCCCGCCATCTGATGAGAGCTCTCT
>DASSQB010000633.1:0-13602 GCA_035702725.1 Terriglobales bacterium
TGGCGGCAAGCCCGGGGCGGGGTAATTGCAGGCCCGCCTTCTGTGCCACCAGCTCGCTTGTCCGCGAAAGGAAGCTGGTCCCGAAGAATTTGACGAACGAAGCCAGCGTAAGCGCGCTGGTCAGAATGGCGATCACAGCGCATACGGCCAGATATTTCGCCGAACTGGCCCCCTGAATGGCGGCAACGAAAATCGTCCACTTACTGGCGAAGCCGTTGAACAGAGGCACGCCCGAGATAGAAAGTGATGCCACCAGAGCGGTGATCGCCGTCAGCGGCATGTACTTCATGAGCCCGCCCATCTGGTTCAAGTTCTGCGTACCGGTGGCATGCAGCATGGAGCCGGCATTCAGAAACAGCAGCCCTTTGAACAGGCCGTGGTTGAGCACATGGAATAAAGCGCCCACCAGGCCCAGCACGGCCAGGACGCGGGCGTTGGCTCCCGCCGGCAGCAGCGCCATGCAAGTTCCCGTGCCCAGGAGGATGTAGCCGATCTGGCCAATGCTGTGGAAGGCGAGCAGGCGCTTCGACTGTTCCTGCTTCAGCGCCTGCATGGTTCCGGTGAAGAGCGTTGCCGTGCCGAGAAGCGCGACCACCATGCCCCAGCGCGACAGGGGAAACCAGCTCTGCGCTGCCGCCGGAACCAGCCAGAGAAAGTAGCGCATCAGGCCATAAACGCCGGTTTTGATCATTACTCCCGAGAGCATGGCGCTCACGGGCGAAGGCGCGGCCGGATGCGCGTCCGGCAGCCACATCTGCCCGAACGGCCACATCCCCATCTTGATGCCAAACCCTACGAGGAACAGGGTGAAGGCCAGCGTTGCCGTGCCTGGGTATGTGCTCAGCAGGCCGGGCAGGTTGGCACTGACGTTCTCAAACTCAAATCTCAGCTCCCCCTGTCCTGGAGCCAGCAACGCCGCCCCCACCATAATCGCGGCGCAGGCAAGCTGCATCATGATCAGAAATTTGCGGCTGGCTCGCCGGTTCCGCTCCTGCTTGTATTCGAAGCGAATGAGCAGGTAGCCGGGGATCGTCATGAGCTGCCAGAAGACGAAAAAGGACCACATCATGTCCGTGGTGGTCAGCAATCCGTACATGGCAGCCTGGAAGAGCAGAAAGCAGGGGTAATAGCGTGCGACTCCATACTCGGCATAGTGCTGCATGTAGCGGATGGAATAGAGAGCCGCCGGCAACGCAATGCCTGCCGCCAGCACCAGAAAGATAGTCGCGAGTCCGTCCACCTGCAGGCGAAAAGAAATGCCATGCGTTGCCGAGGTCCAGACCTGGAGCGCTTGCGGCGAGACCCCGTGCAGCAGGACTGTTCGCGCGGCGTCAAATATCAGGAGGGATGACGCGGCGGTCGCCGCCAATGCCAGCCAGCCGCTCAGGACCCTGCTCCGCGCCGTCAGCAAGGTAACTGCCGCTCCGGCGATGCAAACCAGAATGGCGGCAAAGACGGCCTGTTCCGGGCCCATCATGTCAGTACCTTCTCAGCCCAGCTATGCGACCACAGTTGCCCCTCCCGCTGCGCTCTCAGATCCCGCAGCAGCCCGTGGACGATCTCCATGGATGCCTCCATGGTGGCGCTTAGCTCCTGCCCGGGCTGCAGCGATTCCGGTTGCACGCCCAGCAGCCATACCCGGGTTCCTGCCTGTTCCAGCACCTTTGCCAGCACGCCCAGGGAAATTTTGTGCGTCGAGATTTGTGGGAAAGCGGTGGCAATCTCGGTGGCGTTAAGGAATACCACTGCGCCGGGCTCGTCTTGAAAGTTAGTGGCGTCAATCACCAGCAGGTGATCGAAGCCCTGCTCGGCGATCCTTCCCAGGTAATGTTCCGGCGTAGTGCCGGCGATGATGACGTCCGAGATGCCGGCGGCGACCAGTTCTTCAGCCAGGTAAACGCCGAAGCCGTCGTCGCCGTAATCCACGTTGCCCACTCCCATCACGCAGATTCGCCCCTGGAGAGTGCGCTGCAGTTTTTGGCCAAGGCCTTCCATCAGATCTCCTCCCCCAGCTTCTTGATCTGTTCATAAGTGAACACCGGGCCGTCAACGCACACATAGGCCATGCCGATGCAGCAGTGGCCGCATTTTCCCACGCCGCATTTCATGTAGCGTTCCAGGGTAGAAACAATGTTCCTTTCTTCGTAGCCCATGGCCAGCAGGTCGCGGATCACGAAGCGGAACATGACCGGCGGTCCGCAGACGAACGCTGTGCTGTTGTCCACGGCCACGCTTACGCCCGGTTGGGTGAACAGGCTGCCCACCACGCCCACGTGTCCCTTCCAGTTCGCGTCAGGGCGATCCACAGTCAGATAGCACTCCACTCCCGCGGACTTTTCCCATTCCCGCAGGTTGGGCATGTACATGAGTTCCTGCGGGGTCTTGGCGCCGTAGAAAATCTGGATACGGTCATAGTGCTTGCGGTGCTGCAGGGCATAGACGATGCAGGAGCGCAGCGGAATCATGCCGATGCCGCCGGCTACAAACACCAGATCGTGGCCGTAGTAATCCTCCATGGGGAAGCCGTTGCCATAGGGACCCCGCACCGCGAACTTCTGCCCCGGGCGCAATTCGTCGAGCGCGCTGGTACAGCTGCCGACCTTGCGGATGGTGAAAAACGTTTCATCCTCGCCGGGGCTGGAGGGCAGGGAAGCGGGAAATTCGCCCACCCCGAACAGGGAAATCTGCGCGAATTGTCCCGGACGAAACTTGTGAAACGCCTGCTGTTCCTCGAGATCTTCAAAGTGCCAGTAGTAAGTCTTCACCTCGGGAATTTCCGGCAGCACCTGCTCCAGCACCGCCGGCTTCGGCAAATAGACATTTTGGGTGGCAGCGCTCATCTCGCCTCCGCCTGAGCCGTGGCCCGCCGGATCATCTCCACCACGGTGGGCATGCCGATATCGCCGTGGCACACCGCGGCGCAACGTCCGCAGCCTACGCAGGCCATGGAGAGCTCCCGCTGGATGAAGTAATGCGACAGCTTGCGGAAAAACCGCCGGTTGCGCCGGTCGTGCACCGCCCGCCGCGGGTTGAAGCCTCCGGCCATGCGGGTAAACCCGCCCAGGGCGCAGGAGTCCCACACTCGCACCCGCTCCACCTCGCCGGCGCTGACCTGCCGGTCGGTCACCGTGAAACACGTGCATGCCGGGCACACATAGGTGCAGCCGCCGCATTCCAGGCAGCGCTGGCCGATTTCCTCCCAGGTTTTTTCTGTGACCTTACCCTGGGAGACGCAGCGCACGGCGGCCGAGAACCAGCTGGTCATCGTGCTCTCAAAGTGGGTGCGCAGATGCTCCAGAATTTGGCGGCGCTTAGCCACGTGCTCTTCCGTGCCTTTGCGGAAGGCAGAGTTGGCCAGCAAGGCCTCTCCGGAGGGCGTGCCGGCGACAGCCATGAACTCATCGCCCAGGTCCATCAACTGCAGGTCAAAATGGTCGCGTGCTGCCGGGCCGGTGTCGGCGCACATGCAGAAGCACTCCTTGCCTATATCGCGCTCCGGGTCAGTGCAGACCAGGTTGACGAGCAGGAGGTTGCGCCGCCGCTTCTCGTAGTAAATGTCGCTGAACTCGCGGCCAAGGAAGAACCGGTCCAGGTGATAAATGCCGGCAACATCGCAGGAGCGGATGCCGAAAATCGCCCGCTTGGGCGCTTCATAGGTGGGCTCAATCCGCAAGTCGCCGTTGCTGCGCTCCGCCTTCATCAGCCGTTCGATGTGGGGGAACACAAAGCGCTTGGGCGGGTAATAGGGGTTGGGTAGATGGAGTTGGATGCGGTCGCGATTGGCGTCAGTGACCGTATCGAAATAGGTGTCGCGCCCCCGCCCGCAAAATGGCGCCAGCACTTCGTAGCCCTGTTTGCGCAGCAGGTCCACGATGGCGAGCACATCCGTTTTTGCCAGAACGCGCGCTTTCATGCCGCCACCTTCTCCACCCGCACCGGGACGAGCTGGCTGCGGTCGCCGATGCCGGGCAGAATCTTCTTCTCCACTTCGCGCAGGAAGTAGGGAACGAAAACGGTGCCGCTCCTTACCTCGGAAGTTACACGCGCTGTCGCTTCGGCAGAGCCTGCCGTGGTTCGCAGCGTGATCTTCTGGCCGTCGCGCAAGCCCAGCCCTTTGGCGTCTTCACTGTTGATCTCCACGAAGCCATCGGGATAGTCCAGCCAGAGAATGCGGTACTCGCGCTTAAGGGTTTCGCTGTGGCGCACCAGCACATCCTGCGTCCAGTAGTAGAGGGAGCTGCCAAAAAAGAGCTGGAATGGATACTCGGCTGCAGTCGAAACCCGCGGCGGCTTGGCAACCGGCGCGAAATTGAACTTGGAGCCGTTGCTGTCGGCAAAAAGATAGCGTGTGCCCAGGGGCTGGTCCTTGGTGCAGGGCCACTGCCGCCCATACTCCCGGGCCAGGTTTTCGTAGCTGGCTCCGCTGTAGAAGGGAACCGCCTGGCCGATCTCATCCATGACCTCCGCGGCGGAGGCATAGTTCCAGTTCGCGCCCAGCAGGGACGCAACACGGGTCAACTGCTGCCACACCGGCATCAGTCCGGAAACCGGCTCCACTACCTTCTGCGCCAGTTGAATGCGGCGCTCCGTGCTGGTGAACGAGACCTGCTCTTCTCCGTAAGCGGTGGTAGGCAGCACCACATCGGCGTAGCGGGCGGCATCGGTGATGAACAGTTGCTGCGAGACCACCAGCTTGAAGTCTTCGAAAAGTCCCCTGGCCTCTTCCACGCCGGCGGCGCTGGCCGGATCGTAATGGCACATCCACAGAGCCTTCACCGTGCGGTTGTGGCCATTGGTTAATAGCGAAGCGGCGCGCAGGCCCGGAGCAGCCGGCAGCTCCGCCTTCCACAGCGCCTCGAGTCGGGCGCGCGCGGCGCTGTCCGTAACTGGCTGATATCCCGGCAAGCGGTCGGGCAGCATGCCCAGGTCGCATACGCCCTGCAGATTGTTCTGCTCGTTTAAGGCGAGGATTCCAGCTCCGGGCCTGCCCAGCTTGCCGGTGAGCAGCACCAGGTTTACCACCGCGCGGATAGTTTCGCGGCTGCGCGCTTCCATGCTGGTGGAATAGAGCACGCACGCAGCACGGGCGCTGGCGTAGGTGACCGCTGCTCGTTCAATCATCTCTGCAGAAACGCCGCACACTTCCGCCGCCTGCAACAGGTCGTATTCCCGCACCAGCCGCAGGAAATCTTCGTAATTTCGGCAGCGCGTCTTGATGAAAGCCAGATTCGCCAGCCCGCGATCGAGGATGACCTTGGCCATGGCGCCGTACAACGTCACCTCTGTGCCCGGCCGAATCTGCAGGAAAAGGTCGGCGCTCTCGGCCACGCGATGGCGGCGGGTTCCGATCACAATCAGCCGCGCCCCCCGCAGCTTGGCGCGAATCACCGCGCCTCCGATGGTGGGCAGCCGCCGCGCCAGGTCCACGCCGTCCACCACGATTACGTCGCTCTCGCCCAGGTCGGCGACGGAGGTGCTGGCCGCGGGCACGCCGGTCATTTCCAGCAGCACATCAATGGAGTTGTTGCAAAACACGCTGCTCCCCTGGTCCACGTTGTTGGTGCCGATCACCGCGCGGGCAAACTTCTGCAGCAGGTAGGCGTCCTCGTTGGAGCAGCGGGGCGAGTTCAGGAAGGCGATGGAGTCCGGGCCATAGTGCTCGCGGAGCTGCTTCAGCCGTGTGGCCACAAAGGCGAAAGCCTCGTCCCAGCTGACTTCCTGCAGTTCGCCTTTCTTTCGCAGCAGCGGTTTCTTCAGGCGCTCGGGTGAGCTGGCGATTTCGTGCACATGCCACCCGCGCACGCAGATTCTGCCCTGGTTGGTGGGATGGGAAACGCTGGGATAGGCGCCAATTACCTGGTTATCAGTGGTTTCCAGGTAAAGGCCACAGCCGACTCCGCAGTAGGTGCAGGTAGTCAACTGATGGGCCATGCGAGCCTCCCCACTCCATACGCCGGCGGGCAATCGCCAACCTTCTATGTTATGGAGAAGTTAACAGTGGCAGCCGTGACTGGGGTCACTTCAAACCGTGACCGCGCGCACTCAAGAGTCCAAAAAGGAACTAGTGTCAGTTACAATCATGCGGGAGTACACATTTCGCCACGCGGGACCCCTCATGACTGACTCGCGCAATCCACGATGTGCATTTGAAGCCAAGAAGCTGAAGCTGCAGCTCGATATTACGATCAATGCACATACGGATTCCATTTCTCCGGTAGTGGAAGCTGTGCTTGCCCTGGCCCGGGAAATGAAGTGCGCGGTGGGCAAGGAGTTTGAGATTGAAACCGCAGTACGCGAGGCGCTGGCGAACGCCATTCGCCATGGTTGCGGAGACGACTCGTCAAAGCGGGTGGAATGCTGCGTGGCTTGCGATGAAGCGCATGGAATGCTGATCGTAGTCCGCGACCCCGGGCCGGGCTTTAACCCTGCCGGAATCCCCAATCCTATCGTCGGCGAAAATATCTATTCCAATCATGGGCGTGGCATTTACCTCATCAATCAGCTGATGGATGAAGTTCGGTTCGAGCGCGGCGGCAGCGAAATCCACATGCGGAAGGGGTAAGACATCAACTCCCCTGGACCGCTGCCCTAACGCTCCCGGATGTCGACTCGACCACGAAATTCAGTCTGCCGGAGGTTAGGCATGAACCCAACGCTTGCTTTGGCCCTCGCCGTGTTGTTGTCTGCCAGCGCCTGGGGGCGCGATCCCTGGAAGGACAAAAACTACAAAAGCTGGGACGGCAACGACGTCCGTAAGATCCTCTACGACTCACCCTGGTCGAGGCCGGTTAGCCGCACGGCATTGCAAGCCGCGGAAGGCCCAGCCGAGGACGTGAGTGGCGTGGATATGATGGGCACCCATTCCAAGGAGGCCGAGGCCGGGGGCGATACCCAGCAGACGGTGTTCTTGGTCCGCTGGGTTTCCTCGCGCACGCTGCGCGAGGCTTGGACACGATCGTTAGTATTGCAGAAGCAGATTTCCCCGGAGTCCATTGAGCAGCATCTGCCGCCCGTTCCCGGCGAGTACCTGCTCGCCGTGGTTGGACCCAGCATGGGCGCCTTTGCGCGGACTAAGGAGACGACTCTGAGGGACAAAAGCTATCTGGCTGTAGCTAAACAGAAAATCCGCCCCGTTCGTGTGGAGATTGACCAAACCAGGGATGGCAGGATCAGCGGAGTGGTTTTTCACTTTCCTAAGGTGGATGCCGCAGGCCACCCGCTTATTGCGGGAAACGAAAAGGATGTGAGGTTCGTCGAACGCGGCGCGGCGACCGGTTTTGAAGTCAATTTTAACCCGCGACAGATGGTGGATTCACAAGGGCCGGATTTATGAACCTTAGTTAGTCTGCGGTACGTCTACGAGGGGTCCCTGTGGAACGTTGACTTCCACGCCTGGAAGCTTTACCTGAACCTGTCCTGCATCGTTCACCACCGAGATTCGCCCATCCTGCCATTCCACTTGCGCCCGCTGCCGTTCGCGCTCCGCCATCAACTGCTGGTCAATCCGCGGGAACTCAAACCGCACGGCAGCGAAATCGAACCTGCTCATGTACACTTTTCGCCGTGAGCGCTAAAGCGAAGAGAATTGCAGTGATTCCTGGCGATGGCATCGGCAGGGAAGTGCTGGCTGAAGCGGTGAAGGTGCTGGATGCCTCGGGCGCTCCTGTCGAGATGCAGCATTTCGACTGGAGCGCCGACCGCTACCTGAAAGACGGCACCACCGTCCCGGCCGACGGCTTTGCCATGCTGGCACGGGATTTCGATGCCGTTCTGGTGGGCGCCTTCGGCGATCCCCGCGTGCCCTCCAATATTCATGCCAAGGAAATCCTGCTGGGCATGCGCTTCCAGATGGACCTCTACGCCAATGTACGACCGGTCAAGCTGCTGGACGCCTTGCTTTGCCCGCTCAAGGGCGTGGAGCCCAACGACATAGACTTCACCGTTATTCGCGAGAACACGGAGGGCCTTTACGTGGATGTAGGCGGCGTCTTCAAGCAGGGTACGCCCGACGAAATCGCGGTGCAGGAAGACGTCAATACTCGCAAGGGTGTGGAGCGGATCATCCGCTATGCGTTTGAACACGCCCGCCAACACAGCCGCCCGGGACGCCAGCCCAAGCTGTTGATGACCGACAAAGCCAACGTAATGACCTTCGCCCACGGCCTGTGGCAGCGCGTGTTTAAAGAAGTGGCCAGGGATTATTCGGACGTAAAATCTGAGCACATATACGTGGACGCACTGTGCATGCAGATGGTGCGCGACCCCCGCCAGTTCGACGTGATCGTGACCAACAACATGTTCGGCGACATCATCACCGACCTCGGCGCCGGGCTCCAGGGCGGCTTGGGCATGGCCGCCAGCGGCAACATCCACCCGGGCCGCACCTCCATGTTTGAGCCGGTACACGGCTCCGCGCCGCTGATTGCCGGTAAGAACATCGCCAACCCCATGGGCGCCATCCTGACCGCCTCCATGATGCTGGCGCATCTCGAGCAGACCGGCCCGGCAGAAAAAATTGATGCTGCCGTGCTGGAAGCGGTGCGGCAGAAGAAAACAACGCAGGATGTGGGCGGCAGCCTGGGCACGCGCGAAGTGGGCGACTGGATCGCCACCCGCGTGGCTGCATAAATTCCTCGTAACGGATTAACACACGGATCAGCACAGATCGTTTTCATTCTTTATCGCGGGCAAGAGTAACCACCAATTATGTGGCGACAGGCGCCCTCGCCTGTCGGGGCGAGCGCAGCTCGCCTGCAGGAACGCGTGGGCGAAAAGAAGTTACGCGACGGGCTGCTGCTGGGTCATACAGTGAATGGCGCCAAATCCCCAGATCAGGTCGCCGCAATAAATCCCTACAACTTCGCGGTCGGAAAAAACCTCGGCCAGGATGTTCAGCGCTACGCGGTCGTTCTTATCGTTGAATACGGGCGCCAGCACCAGCCCGTTGGCGATGTAGAAATTGGCGTAGCTGGCGGGCAGGCGGCGTCCCTGGAAATTGACCGGCCCGGGCATGGGCAACTCCACAACCCGCAGGGGCTTGCCGTCCTGGTCGGTCATGGAGCGCAGGCGCCGCAGGTTTTCCTGCAAGGGAGCGAAGTTGGGGTCGGTGGGGTCACGCTCCACCATAGCCACAACAGTATCAGGCCCGGCAAAGCGAGCCAGGTCGTCTACGTGGCCGTGTGTGTCGTCGCCCACGATGCCGCTGCCCAGCCACAGCACCTTGTTGATTCCAAGATAGTCAGCAAAGACCCGTTCCAATTGCTCGCGGCTGACCCGCGGGTTGCGCGCCTGCACCGGGCTGAGCAGGCACTCTTCGGTGGTCAGCAGCGTACCCCAGCCATTCACGTCAATGCTGCCGCCTTCCAGCACAACGCGATGCTTGCGGCCGGCCAGCTCCAGAATGGGCTGCACCGCGGGGAGGCCTTGCACGGCCGCAATCTTCGCGGCAACTGTCGCGTCATTTTTCCAGTTGGGATACTTAGCCCAGGCATTGAAGCGCCAGGTGGTGGCCAGTAACGGCCGCTCTCCGGGCAGATTCTGGGGCGCCCAGGTTCGAGGCGAGGAATCCTTGCGCAAAAAAATGGGGCCGTAATCGCGGGTCCACACACGATCGGTTGGCCAACGATGAAAGCGCACTTCTGTGCCCAGTTCCACCCCGGCGGACTTCAGCAGCTTGCGGGCGCTGCGCTCGGCTTCGGCGTTGTTGACGATGATTTCGACCATCTCACGCCGCGCGAGGTGGCGAACGATTTCCGCGTACACCCAGGGAATGGGCTGAAATTTGCCCGGCCAGTCTTCGCGGTTGTGCGGCCAGGCGATCCAGGTGGCGGCGTGCGGCTCCCACTCTGCCGGCATGCGGTAGCCGAGTTCTGCGGGGGTAGCGCCGGGAGGCAGGCTTGGCTGGCGGGTGTTCACGTTTGCGGCGTGTCCAGAAAGCGGTTAGTGATGGGCGCGTAGCTGTCAATGCGGCGGTCGCGCAGGAAGGGCCAGTTGCGGCGCACGTCTTCGAGTTTGCGCAGGTCCACTTCGCCGATCAGGATTTCTTCCTGGTTGCTGGAAGCCTCCGCTACCACGGTGCCGAACGGGTCGCACAGGAAGGAGCCGCCCCAGAATTCCAGCCCCTGGCCGGGCGCCTCTTTGCCGCGAACGTTGCCGGTTTCGAAGCCAACCCGGTTTACCGCCGCCACATACACGCCGTTAGAAATGGCATGCGCCCGCTGGATGGTGCGCCAGGCATCGTGCTGGGCGGCGCCGAATTCTTCCTTTTCCGCCGGATGCCAGCCGATGGCGGTGGGATAAAAAAGCACTTCCGCCCCCTGCAGCGCGGTCAAGCGCGCGCCTTCGGGATACCACTGGTCCCAGCAGATCAGCGTGCCGAGCCGTCCGGCCTGAGTGTCGAATGCACGATAGCCCAGGTCGCCGGGCGTGAAATAGAACTTCTCGTAGTAAAGGGGGTCGTCGGGGATGTGCATTTTGCGATAAATGCCACGCATGGCGCCATCCGCATCAAAGACTACCGCCGTGTTGTGGTAAATGCCGGGTGCCCGTTTTTCGAAGAGGGAGGCAATCAGCACCACGCCCTGCTGCCGCGCCACCTGCGAAAGCCGCGTGCTGCTGGGGCCGGGAATAGACTCGGCCAGGTCAAACAGGCTGGCGTCCTCGCGCTGGCAGAAATACTGGGTACGGAACAATTCCGGCAGGCAGACCACCTGAGCGCTGCGCCCGGCAGCTTCGCGGACGCGCTCCAGGGCCCGTTCCAGATTTTGGTCCGGATCGGGAGTGCACGACATCTGTACCAGCCCGACGCGATACTTTTGCGGCCTGTTTTCCGCCATGGCCAATAGCATAACAAACATCGTTCGCTACTCACCCCAGAGTGCTGAGCGCGGCCAAGCACCTTGCTTTTGTTAGGACCGTTTTCGCTGTGCGTTTCAGCAGCAATTTTCAGGTTGTCATCCTGAGCGTAGTGAAGGACCTGCTTTTCTTTAAAGCTAAAAGCAGTGCTTACCCCATCATCAGCGGCGCACTCGGCAGCAGCAGCGTCATGTGTTGACGCGGAACAACCCAACGATATAGCTTGCTCTTTCCCTTAGCACGCGGAGGTGAACGTGAAGCACGGCAATCACATGGGTGGAGAAGGCATTGAACGCAAGCTGCACGATCCGGTGGAAGACCGGCTCACGCCCCTGGAGCCGCTCGACCTTGCCAGCGCGCGCTCGGTAGACGCGCTGGTCCGCGCCATGAGCAAGACCGCCTTCACCGGTCGCCAGCTCGGCGAAGCCGCCGATGTGCTGGAAGCCATGGCCCGCGACAAGGATTGCTTCGTGGTGATGACCCTGGCCGGCGCTATGACCGTGGCCAAGCAAGGCCTGATCATTACCGAACTGATTGACCGCGGCATCGTGAAAGCCATCGTTTCCACCGGCGCGCTGATGGCGCATGGGCTGGTGGAGGCTACCGGGCGCGCCCACTTTCGCGTCAACCCCGATTTCAAGGACGAAGAACTGTACGAGGCAGGCTACAACCGCGTCTACGACACCATCGAACCAGAGCAGAACCTGGACGATGTGGAGCGCGTGGTTTTCCAGGTTCTGCAGGGCTGGAAACCTGAGGAAGTGGTCTGCTCCTGGAAGCTGAACCGGGCCATCGGCAAGCATCTGCACGATACCGTAGAAGAGCGCGGGATTCTGAAATCAGCCTACGAGAAGGACGTGCCGGTGTTCGTGCCCGCCTTTACCGATTCCGAGCTGGGCCTGGATTTTGCCCTCGACAACCGCATGCGCGCCCGCGAGAACAAGCCCAAGTTGCGTTACGACCCCTTCGAAGACCTGGAGCACTTTGCCGCCACGCTCCTGCGGCAGAAGCGGCTGGGCATCTTCACCATTGGCGGCGGCGTGCCCCGCAATTGGGCGCAGCAGTTCGGGCCGTTTATCGAGCTGCGGCGGCGGCGCGGCGGGGAAGATGTGCCGCTCAAGCGCTATCACTACGGCCTGCGCATCTGCCCGGAGCCGGTTTACTGGGGTGGACTCTCCGGCAGTCCCTATACGGAGGCCGTTTCCTGGGGCAAATTCGTGCCCCCAGCGGAAGGCGGCAAGTTTGGCGAAGTATTCGTGGACGCCACCATAGGCCTGCCGCTGATTGTGGGCGCGGTGCTGGAGCGCTTGGACAAGCTTGCGGGGAAAGCCGATCCGGAGAAGGCCACGGCCGGCCGCAACGCCAACCGCGGGCGCAAGGCGCTCAGTCGAAAATAATGAAAATGGCCGCGGCGATCACCGTGGTCCACAGGCCGCGCTTATCTCCTACCGCCGACTGGGTAACGTTGGCGGTGCGCACAATCTTGTTGGAGATGCGGTAAATCTCCTTCTTCTCGTCCCAGGAGCGGTCGGGGTCGAACTCCACGTTCAGAGTGGTGGCCAGCATCTCTGCCGCCAGTTCTTCGGCATAGTCGCCAGCGGCTTCTTCCTTTTCCCCAAAGGAATGGTGCTCGCTGAGATAGCCGTAGGTGTTGCGGTCAGCGGGAATAGCCACGCCAATGCTGGCCGCCAGCAGCCGATGCGGCTCGCGGGTGGAATTCTCCGCTACCACGGCAAAAACCACTTCCCCGTGGTGCAGATATTTCAGTCCCTGGGTGCGGGAAAGCAGCTTGCACTGGGGCGGGAAAATAGAGGAAACGCGAACCAGGTTTTGCGAAGCGATGCCGGCGTCGCGCAGCGCCAGCTCAAAGGAGGTGAGACGTTCCCGGTGTTTCCCTACGCCTTTGGTAAAGAAAACCCGCTTGGGAACCATGCTTAGGGCCAATTCCGCAATCCTCCGCCGTGTGGAATGGTAAATTTTCCACAATCTAACACAGCACTAATTTTCGTGCGTGAAATTTTGGAGAAAAAATAAAGGCGAGAGCGGCCGCTCCCGCCTTGGGCGAACTCTGGCTGTCGTTCAGCTGCCTTTGACCGAAGCTACCTGGATGGTGGTGCCTTCGACCGTTCCCGTAACTGTGGCTTTCTGGCCGGCCAGTTTGTCCACCTCGGAGTCATGCCCTTTGAGCGTGTAAACCGTGTCGCCCACCAGCAGGGCATAGCTGGAACCCTGCTTGACGCAGGCGCGAGTGCAGTCGGCGGCGTTGGCCATCATGTGCTTGGCTCCGCACATGGAATCCGTCACTACGCCCGTCCAGCTCTGGTTTTTGGCCTTGGGCGGCTGGGCCGCGGCCAGGCCGGCGAGCAGAACCGCGGTGACCATAAAACCCATCAACTTATGCAGTCTCATGCATTCTCTCCCCATATCCGTAAGTGAAATTGCCGCCCAGCTAGCATACAGGATTGGCTTCTGCCGCCGGGCCTAGACGTACAGAGTGTGCAGGCAGCGAATGGTTTCAAAGCGTTCGTAGCGCGGGCGTCCCGCCGGCTGTCGCTGGGGCATCTTGCCCCCGCCTTGTCTACGCCCTTTCAATCTTTACATTGTTCACTTTGATGTCTTGCAGCGGCCGGTCCTGGGAGTTCCGCTTGGCGCGGGTAATCTTGTCCACCACGTCCTGGCCTTCGACGACTTCGCCGAAAATGGTGTGCTTGCCGGTGAGCCAGGTCGTAGGAGCCACGGTGATGAAGA
>DASSQB010000634.1:0-3344 GCA_035702725.1 Terriglobales bacterium
GCGCATCTTGAACGAAGTGGATTCGGACTACGCCGTCGCCTCCCCTGACGAGCGACCCAAGCTGTACTTGATGAATTTCTGCCCGTTCTGCGGGCGCGCGATATCGCGCACGGTGTGGAACGCGGAGAAAAAGAAGTAATCAGCCGCGCCGCCGGCAGCAGATGCATCTGACCGGATGGTTTGAGCATCTTCATACATGTGGTGCGGCTTTAAACAGGTGGGCCGAACCTTGAGCTTGTTTTTCAGTTTAGCGACCTTATTCTTCACTGTTCTAGCAGCCATGGCATTTGGGATTGCGGCCAGTTGGGTGGCCGTGACCAGTATTCTGTTTGCTTTTGGCCATCGTTCCCGAGTGAGTGAGGCTGCCGCTCTGGTGCAATCGCCGGCCAGCGGCGACTGAATTCTCCTGCGACGGTTAGCGGGCTTGCCCCAGCGCCATGGCGCTGGGTTTTTTTGTTGCAGAAGCCGGGAGCCGGGAGTCGGCGGCTAGGAGAGCCAGCGGTCTACAGATCGGTCTCGCAGTGCCAAGAGGACTTTTCTCCAGTTACACTGCCACGTTCGGGTTCATCGGCAATCTGCGACGGATTCTTCGGGTCGTTTCGTGTTGTATCGTATCCAGCACGAAGGACGCGACTGTGGTAAGGCCAACCGAACAGCAGCCTCACTCTCCCGTCGAATACCCGAGTCGCCCCACACCGTGTATTCACGGCCAGCGACGGAATAAGCAACCCTGTATTCTGCCTTCCACGTTAGCTGACCACCCCAGTTCGTCTCCACTGCTTTGTCAGGTGTGATTCGTGTCTCCTGAATGGTTCCTTGCACTGGAAGCCATTTAGCCGGTTGTCGACTTGGGTGCGACAAGACAGCTATCAGAGCTGCGAGAACACATATGACAGCAAACTGCGTCCAAGCCTGACGCCCGCCTAAATTCCACCTACTGCGTTGGGTGACCGGCTTGGTCGGAGGAGAAGGCATCTCAGTGGCCGCGTCTAATGCCAACCGACGGACGAGCATGACTCCGCTGCCCCTGGCCTTGACAAGCTTCTCATTGGCATACACAGCCAGTTCTAGTAATCAAATGGGCGCGCTATCAGTTAAGAACCAGACCATTTGTCATCGGCCAAGACGACCGAAGTTTCGATCTGCCGTTCGGGAATTGACCAGTATAACTTGAGCAAACGATTTTTCTCTTGTGGGGTGAGCAAGCGAAAACCGTGCTTCTGGTAGAAGCGGATGGCCCAAAGGGCATCGGCCCAGGTGCCAATCAGGATGGGGCGCGTGGTCAGGTTGCGCAAGTGTGCGAGCAGTTGGGCGCCGATGCCTTGCTGGCGGTTCACGGTGCGAACGTAGGCATGCCGGATGAGAGTCACGTCGCGGACCGGCTGGATTCCCATAACTCCGATCAGTTCGCCGCCGTCATCCTGGTAGCCCCAGAACTTCACTCCGGCCTGCAACTCGTGTTGAAGCTCGGCCATTGGCATGTAGGGCTCGTGCCAGCAATCGGCAGGGATGATTCCTTGGTAGGCTTGAGCGCCATCGTTGATGATGGCGCAGATGCGGCTGATGTCGGATTCGGTACAGAGGCGAATCATCGGATGGAGACGTGTGGAAATGAGCAAGGGTTACAGGAATTAAGGCTGGATTGTTGGCAAAAGCAGGTCCTTCGCTGCGCTCAGGATGATGACAATTGCAAGAGTGGTTGGCAGTGCACGCGAGATGCTTCACCGCTGAAGCGGTTCAGCATGACGCCTTCTTTTGACCCCACTTCTTCCGTTGACCTCGTTGTATCTGCTTCGGCCCTGACGCCTGGTCCTTAGTACCGAGCGTTGGTGGCGCGGCTTTCTTTTTCGCCGCGGAGCCAGATGTAGAGAGGAGCCTCGGGCGAGGGAGGCGGCCAGGGGACGGCGATCTTGAGCGTTTGCTCGCCGCCGGCGCCGGGCGCGGGCGTGGGGATGCCCTGGGCTTCGTAGCCGTGATTGGAATTCCAACCGGTCTTATCAATCAGCTCCAGGTCCTGGCCAGTGAGAGTTCCTGCGTATAGGGATTCGCCGAGTTTTTCGGCGCTGATGGTGAACTTCTCGATGTGGGGCAGGCGGACCACGCGGCCGAGCGGGTAAGCGCCGGAGTTGCCGGTGGGTTCGCCGACGACGGTGGCAGTAAGCTCGCAACCAGATTGACCAACAGTGCCGGGATCGAGCGAGAGAAACAGAACGCCCTGACCGGCGGAATCCAGTTCGGCGCCATCCTGGCGGTCGCCCGGATAAAGCGTGAGCTTCTTGCGGGTGTTACCGTCGTCCTTGCACTGCAACTGCATGCCGGGACGGGAGCCGGTATTGTCGGCGCGCACGGCGAAGCTGACGGTCACGCCGGAAGGAATTTCCCCGGTTTGCAACTGCACGCCCGCGGGGCTGGCAAATGACCGGCTGACGCTTACGATTTTGGGCCGCGGGCCCAGGACTTGCAGGGCGTCGCTGACCTGCAGCGGCGCGTTCAGGCCGTTGACAACCACGGTGGCGGCCAGGTGGTCTCCCGCCTGCGCTTTGGGCAGCAGCTTGATAGTGGCGCTACGTTGGCTGAGATGTTCCTGGTCGCCTGCGGGCGCCAGCGTCCACTCGGCATTGGGGCTGGTGATGCGCTCAATGCGCTCCAGGTTGTTGCCTTCAAGCACAACGGTTTGCTGGGCTTCACCCAAATTCACACGCAATGGAACATTGCTGAGCTTGGGGGTGGGCGGTTGAACCGTGACCTGCACTTCGTGCGACGAACCGTTCAGTTGGGTCAAAGCGAACAGATACGGGCCGGGCTGCAGGGAAGCGGTGTTGACGTCGAGATCAAGCACGCGCTTCTGGCCGCTTTCATCTGCCGGAGGCAGCGAAAAATGCACGGGCGTGGCAGAAGCTTTTCCGCGATTTGCGTTCTGCAGGGTCACACCTTTGATGAATTCGAAATCGGCGCCGGTGAGCTGCAGAGGCACCGTGCCAGCGCCAGTAACCAGCCGGTCCTGTGACTGGGGCGTGAGCTGCACAGCGTTGAAATCGGCGAAGGGGCGGACTTCCACAGCGCCGGCGATCGGCATGGGCGTCCAATCCCAATTGGCTGCCAGCTGATATTTGCCGGGAGAAATCTTCGCGTGCGCCAGGTCGAGCTGAAGGGAAGCCTCTGCAGGTTTGGCGGTAACTTTCACCGGGATGGGTATGACGTGGCCATCACTCACCAGGCGCCAGTCACGCGCTCGTCCCACCAGGCGCAATTGAGAGACGCTGGGAGTGGACGCTTTGACGGTGGGCGTCCAGCCTTGAGGCACGATGGTGGGTTGGGCCAGAGTGACGGAAGGAGGCGCGGCG
>DASSQB010000635.1:0-13759 GCA_035702725.1 Terriglobales bacterium
ACGTAACTGAAGCGCCAGGTTGAGCCGTCCGCCAGCGAAAGCTGTTTGAGCCGGTAATTGTCGTAGTACTGGTTGACCAGCAGTTCGTGTCCGTCGCCGTCCTCGATGCTAAGCAGCCGGTTGTAGTCGTAAGAGTATTTGCGAAACAGTTTGCCATTGCGCAGCACCTGCCGCAGTCTGCTCCCGTCATCGTAGGAGTATTCCATCCGCTGGCCGGCATTATCCCAGGCGGAAACAATGCGGTCGCCTTCATCGTAGGCAAAGTGTATCTCCCGGCCGTGCGGCGAACTGAGGCGGAGGAGGCGGCGGGAGGCATCGCGCTCGAACTTTACTTCGTCGCCGTGAGCGTCACGCATTCCCACCAGCGCGCCCTGTTGCGTATTACGCCCCCAATATGCTTCTGGAAAGCGGTCAACGCTGCCGTCGAGAAAGGCCAAATCCCAGCCGTCGCCGTTCCAGCGAATTCGCGAACCGTAGAAAGCTCCCGCGGTGCTGGTGTGTTCATAGAGAGCGTCGCGGTAGCCATTGCCCTCGGAAACGCGCGGGTAATCAATAGTGGTTCCGTCCGCCAGCATCAGGTTGAGATAGGTGTAGGGATTGCGCCGGCCGTAGGGGCCGATGTCGTACGGATGATTGGTGCCGACGCCGAAAGAGCGGAAGCCCGTGTCCCAGGAAGAATAAGTGCGGGTCAAGGCAAGAGGGGCCGTGTCCGGCAGGAACAGATCTGTCTGGCGCAGCACAAACCACCCCGAACGCAGGTCCACTTCGTAGCGCTCCACGGGCGCGCTATCGGTCAGGTGGGGCGCGCAGATTGAATCTTCTCCCCGTAACCGTTCGTCTGACCCTGATGCCGGGGCCACCACCAGGCAGGGGTATTGCGAAGTTGCCGGTTGGGCGGCAGCCACCTGCTTGCGCACCACAGGCGCCAGCGCCGGTACCGGGGCAGTGGTGGGATACAGCGTCACCGTTCCGCGCGATTCCAGCCCGCGAAAGCTCTCGCGCATGTTATCCACATCGTCTATGCCGGAGTAATTCCAATAGAGCACGCTGCTCGGGTCCACGCTCTCGGGCAAGTGGAAATAAAGTCTGCCAATGTCGCGCGCCAGCAACTTGCGCAAGCGCAGGTCGCGCAAAAGCGAACTGGAGGAATAGCCGTAGAACTTGGGGTCAAGGCGGGCAATGGAAATCACCGCCAGGTTGTCCTGCCAGTAATTGAATGCATACGACCAATTCCGGGCGTACATGTCGCGGTCGGTAAGGGCGATCACGATGGCGTGGGGGGCTGCCGCGGCTGGAATTTTGCGCTTCATGGTTTCCAGGATTTCTTCTGTCACCGCCTGATCGCGATGGACATCAATCACTGACTCGTCGAGGGGCAGAGAAGGCAACAGGGTCGGCGTGACCCCCAGCTTCTGTTCGCAGTAATCAGCCAGATCCTTGAGAGAAAGATTGGCCGGTGCTCCGAATGGAACCAGGTAAAGGCGCCCACCGGGCTGCAGATCAGCGGTGTGGTAGGCGGGCGGCACCAGTAGATCAATGGCGTGTCCCCTGAAGGGCACCATGGCAGAGAGCGATGAATAGCGCCACGCTCCGGCGCTGCGGTAGACGTCCGCCTTCAGCATGCCCACGCCGTTGCGTCCGAGGATGGGGGTCATAAGAAAGCCTGACCCATCGTTGCCACGCGAATTGAGATAACCCAGGACAAAGCCGGTGCCGCGAATGGAGCCACCCATCGCTGCGGTGACTTCCGCGGAACGGGAGGCGTGCTCCAGAGCATCGCGGTAAATGAGGGAAGAATGCAGCTGACCGAGTTGACGATAGGCGGAGACGACGCCGGTAGTCAGAGGAGCGATGGCCAGGCACAGCAGAAAAAAATGAAGCCACCGCCGGGCGCGCGGCGAGAGGGGGCTGCGCGGTGGAGGTGGCGCCAGGCATGGCTTGCCACAACGAACACAGAATTTGGAATCGTCAGGAAGGTCAAGTCCGCAGTTACGACAAAACATCACAACGCCTCGTCCGCACCCAGGGGAGAGAGGGGCCTTTTGGTCTGCGTATTGTGCACACAAGCACCGCCCTAATCCAGTGAAATTTGTTGCCGCGGTTTCCATCCCGGCGCACCCCTGGTGTAAGCTTTTTTCCTTTGCGCGACGGGCGCGGGGAGCGAGCATGCAGCGGCGGGCCACGGCAGTCCTGATTCTGACCACAGCTTTTCTGATTTTTGGCGCCAGCCAGGAACGTCATCGGGCCGAGGCGGCGGAACCTAGAACCTCCGCTCCCGCCATAACCGGTTTCCACGATTCCGCCCCGGAAGAAAAATGGGAGAAGCTCTTCCTCGCGGTCCCCGACCCCAAACAGGCGGAAGAGCACCTGCGCACCCTCACCGCGGCGCCGCACATGGCGGGCACACCGGAAGACAAGCAAACCGCCGACTACGTTGCCCGGCAATTCCAGCAGGACGGCCTCGAGACCGAAATCGTGGAATACAAGGTGTGGATGAATTATCCGCGGGAAATCAGCGTGGACGTGGTTGCGCCCGAGGGAGTGAAGATGCACGGCCCCACGCGCGAGCGCGTCAGCGATGACCGCTACCAGGATGATCCCCGCGTGGTTACCCCGTTTACCGAGTATTCTCCGTCGGGCGACGTCGAAGCCGAGGTGGTATACGCCAACTACGCCCGCCCGGAGGATTTCGAAAGGTTGCGGCAGATGCACGTGGACGTGCGCGGCAAGATTGTGATCGCGCGTTACGGGCAGAATTTTCGTGGGGTGAAGGCGTACGTCGCCCAGGAGCATGGCGCCGCCGGGCTGATCATCTACTCCGATCCCATGGACGACGGCTACTTCAAAGGCGACCCCTATCCCGAAGGGCCGTGGCGTCCGGCCACAGGGGTACAACGTGGGTCTATCGGATACATGTTCGAATTTGCCGGCGATCCGACCACGCCGGGAGAGGCCGCAGTGGCAGGTCTGCCTGATTCGCAGCGCACAGCGCCGGAAAAGTCAGCGGCCATGCCGCACATCCCGACAACTCCCCTCTCCTACAGTGACGCCGAGCCTATCCTGTCGCACCTGGATGGGGCGGTCTCGCCGCGCGACTGGCAGGGCGCGCTGCCTTTTACCTACCACGTGGGACCTGGCCCGGTGCGCGTGCGGTTGCACCTGCAGCAGGATTACCAGTACCGTAGCATCTGGGACGTTATTGGGCGCATTCCCGGCAGCGAGCAACCGGAGCAATGGGTAGTGGCGGGCAACCACCGCGATGCCTGGGTATATGGGGCAGTAGATCCCAACAGCGGGACTACGGCCATGCTGGAGGCAGCGAGGGGCCTGGGCGAGCTTCTGCACGCGGGCTGGAAGCCGAAGCGTACCATCGTCCTGGGCAGCTGGGATGGCGAGGAGCAAGGCCTGATCGGCTCCACCGAGTGGGCCGAGCAGCACGCTTCCGAGCTGGCCAACGCCGCTGCCTATCTGAATGTGGATGTGGCGGTTTCGGGGCCGAATTTCGGGGCCTCTGCCGTTCCCAGCCTGAAACAGTTCATCCGGGAAGTAGCCATGTCAGTTCCCAGTCCCAAGGGAGGAACGGTCTACGAAGCCTGGAGGAAAGCGCCGGAAAGGCGAACCGGGCCCACCCAGCAGCCCAATTCTGCCGATCTAAGCGGCTCACAGATCCGGCCTCCTGCCGCCGAGGGGTCCGGACCGCCGGTCGGCGACCTGGGCAGCGGTTCCGATTACACCGCCTTCCTGCAGCATCTGGGGGTGCCCTCGGTGGATATCGGCTCCAGCGGCCCATATGGCGTCTATCACTCGGCTTTTGACAACTTTGCTTATTTCAGGAAGTTCACGGACCCGACTTTCGAGTATGAGCAGGAGATGGCGCGCGTTTATGGCCTGGAAATGCTGCGGCTGGCCGACGCCGACGTTCTGCCCTACGACTATGGGCAATATGGCAAGGAGATTGGGGCTTATCTGAAAACGGCGCAGACCAAAGCGGAAGCCAAGTTCGGCAAGGATGTGCCCGACTTCGCGCCCGCCATCGCCGCCGCCGCGCGCCTTGAAGGGGCTGGAAGTTCTATTAGTAAAGCGCAAAAAAATGCACAGGGCCGTGAAAAAGAACTGAATAAACTGCTGCTTGGCACTGAGCGTGCCTTCCTGCTCTCCCGTGGTCTGCCCAACCGGCCCTGGTACCGTCACGCGATCTATGCCCCCGGAGTCTATACGGGCTATGCCGCGGTGGTGATTCCCGGGGTCAACGAAGCCGTGGACGCGGGTGACAGGCAGCGGACAGGGCAGGAGTTGATGGAGGTAACCCACACCCTCAATCTGGCAGCGAAAATGCTCCGCAGTTTCCGTTGAGCGAAAAAAATCCGGGCGGAACCGCCTTAAGCGAAGCGAAAAGCGCTAAACTAGGAATCTCTGGCCGGACTGTTTCATAACGATATTTTGTCGTTGGTCTGGCCACCCGGTGGGCTGTGAAGTACGTCTAAGTACTTTGCCTCGTTCGCTCAGGTAGCCGTCCACCTCCAGACCATCTCGAGGAGAGCGCATGCCCGTCGCCCGAATCATTTCCACCAGCTTCGAAGACGCGCTCCGCTTTGCCGACTACTTGCGGCCTCTCTACGACACTGTTGAAATCGCGCAACCGGGGCGCGCCAACGACACTGCGGCGGACCTGGAAGTGAACCTGGAACTCTGCACCCCGGAGCAGGCATGGGAGCAGATCGCGCAGTTGAGCCAGCAGCCGGAGAGCGAGATTATTATCGCGCCTGGCACCTTGTTTCCGGCAGCCGAGGCTTCGGAATCGCCGGTCGCCGACCGGGGAACCGAAGCGCCGGCAACGGCAGCAGCATCGGAACTGGACGGCGCTGGCCATGAAGTGGAGGCTGCCATCGCCCACGCCAGCGCCGCGGTGGCAACCGCAGCCGGTTCCAATGGTTCCGGGACCCATAAGGCACACGCCGGCGAAACTGTACCGGAAGAGGAACTCAACTGGCTGGGCCGCGCCCGCGAATCGTTGAGGCAATGGCTTGCGGTGCGCGCGCTGCTGCGGGAAATCCGGCAACTGCAGCAAGAAGAGCTGGCACAAGAGCAAATGCGGCAGCGGCAGATGGCGCTGCAGTTCGAACGCGAGCGGTGGGAGCAGCAAGCGCGGGAGTTGACAGCCGCACGCGCGGCAGCCGAACTGCCGGCTACCAGCCCGGAAGCGCAGCAGCCCCCAGAACCGCTGCCAGCGGCTGCGTTCACGGAGCAGGAAGAGGTTCAGCAACAGCAGGCAGCGGAAGAAGAATTGCAGCGCCATGCGGAGCAGGAGGAGGCCGTCCGCCGCGGCTGGTTTGTGGAACAGATACTGCGGCGCCGAGCGGCCGAGCAAGCAGCCCAGCCGCTGCCGGAACCTGTGATCCCGGAGGGCGAGGCTGTGCCGGTGGAATTTCAGGCCGTGCCGGCCGAATCATTTGCGGCCGCCGAGGAACTGGCCCCGGTGGTGCGCTTCAGCCGCCAAAAGAAAGGCGACCGCCTGCGGCCGGCCATGGCGCTGGCTGGAGTTACCAGCGTGCTGCTTACAGCGGTACTGGTGGGGTACGCCCACCGCCGTCCAGCCGAGCCTGTTCCGCTTTCTGTACTGCAACGCTCCAATAGTGTGGAACAGAAAGTGCCATTTGGCCCGGCGGTGATTCCTGCGGCAGAGCCAGTTTCAATCCCGATTGAGCAGGCCACCGCAGAGGCAGCGCCGGAAGCCGCTCCTCTTCCCGAACGGCATAGCTTCCGCAGCGATTTCCGCCGTGTGCGGGTGGACGGGCACGAGGTGGATTACGTTGCTGACGACGTAACCGTGCGTCATTTTAATTCGGCGAGGCGTGGCAATACGGGGCGTCATCCGGCCACCGCTGTTCCCATCAGCGCCACTAGCGGCGGAGTAAAGCAGATTTCCGACATGGAATAAGAACTCCGCTGTCCTCTAATCAAGAATTGTCATCCTGAGCGACGCGAAGGACCCGCTTTACATTCGTTCACTTCCTGACACCGTGCGCCTAAAAGACCCGGCGTGAGAAGACTCCGCCTTTGTGGAGATCGTGGCCGATTCCGCCAGGGGGCTGAAAGCAACCGTGTTTTACGACGCGCTCTTTTCCGCCACAAACTTCTCCACCAGCGCGGAGTAGTCGGCCTTCTCCAGTCCGTGAACCTGTTTGTTGTACTCATCCACTTTCGACGAGTAGTTCATGGAGCAAAACTTCGGCCCGCACATGGAACAGTAGGCCGCGCTCTTGTAGTAGTCGTCGGCCAGGGTCTCGTCGTGCATGGAGCGCGCAGTCTGCGGGTCGAGCGAAAGCGCGAACTGCTTGTCCCAATCGAAGGTGTAGCGGGCGAAGCTGATGGCGTCGTCGCGGTCGCGCGCGCCGGGCCGGTTGCGGGCCACGTCGGCGGCATGGGCGGCGATTTTGTAGGCGATGATGCCGTCCTTAACGTCTTTTTCGTTGGGCAAGCCCAGGTGCTCCTTGGGCGTCACATAGCACAGCATGGAAGCGCCGAACCACCCGATCATGGCCGCGCCAATGGCGGAAGTGATGTGGTCGTAGCCAGGCGCAATGTCGGTGACCAGCGGCCCCAGCGTGTAGAACGGGGCGGCGAAGCAGTACTCCACTTCTTTATCCACCTGCTCCTTGATCTTGTGCATGGGCACGTGGCCAGGGCCCTCGATCATCACCTGCACGTCGTGCTCCCAGGCCTTTTTGGTCAGTTCGCCTAAAGTGCGCAGCTCGGCAAATTGCGCCTCGTCGCTGGCGTCGGCCAGGCAGCCGGGACGCAGCCCGTCACCCAGGGAAAACGACACGTCGTGTTTCTTGAAAATCCTGCAGATGTCGTCGAAGCGCTCATAGAGAAAATTCTGCCGGCGGTGGTGCGCCATCCACTGCGCCAGGATGGCGCCGCCGCGGCTCACGATGCCGGTAATGCGCTTGTGCACCAGCGGCAGGTATTGAATAAGCACCCCGGCGTGAATGGTCATGTAATCCACGCCCTGCTCCGCCTGCTCCTCGATTACCTCCAGCATCACCTCGGCGCTCAGATCCTCAATGCGCTTCACCCGGCTGACCGCTTCGTAGATGGGCACGGTCCCGATGGGCACCGGCGAATGCCGCAGTATGGCTTCCCGGATCTGGGAGATATCGCCGCCGGTCGAAAGGTCCATCACGGTGTCCGAACCGAAATGCACAGCGGTGTGCAGCTTGCGTAGTTCTTCGTCAATGTTGGAGGTGACCGCGGAGTTGCCGATATTGGCGTTGATCTTGCACTTCGAGGCCACGCCGATGGCCATGGGTTCCAGTTCGGGATGGTTAATGTTGGCGGGGATGATCATGCGCCCGCGGGCCACCTCGTCGCGTACCAGTTCGGGCGTAAGCTTCTCGCGCCGCGCCACGTATTCCATCTCTTCCGTAATCACGCCGCGGCGGGCGTAGTGCATCTGGGAGAAATTCTGGTCGCCGGAGCGGGCCGCCGCATCGCGGCGGAGAGTGATCCACTCCGCCCGTGGCTGGCCAGCCAGGCCAAAGCCGTTGCCCTTGACGCTATTCTGCTTGGTGCCGTTGCTTACTTCCATTACGGTCCCCCACTGATGGCATTATCTAAGTGTTCAATTATACGCCGGAAAATTTAGGCGACTCGCGCTGAAGGTCATTCACCCCCACGGGACGAAGCCAGATGTGAGACTTGGGTGAACTTCTTCCGCCCTCCTCGCGTACCATCCCCTGCTAACCTTATTGGCCTGTCGCGCGTCGGAGACAATATGACGAAGAAGATCGCCGTTTTGTTGTTGGCCTGCCTGGGCACATTCGCGGCTGCGCAACCGCTGCCCCGCACCGTGCTGCCGGAAAATTATCAGCTCACTCTCTCGCCTAACTTCCAAACCGATAAGTTTGATGGCGACGAAACCATTAGTGTGCGCGTGGCCCAGCCCACGTCTTCCATCACCCTGAATGCTGCTGAAATCACCTTCGGCGAAACCACGGTCACGCAGAACGGTTCCAGGCAGACGGCCCAGGTGGCCACCGATCCGAAGGCCGAGACGGCCACTATTACGGTTCCACAGGCGATGGCCGTCGGGCCCGCGACCATCCACATCCGTTACACCGGCATTCTGAACAATGAACTGCGCGGCTTTTATCTGAGCCAGGTGGGCAATCGCAAGTACGGGGTCACGCAGTTTGAACCGGCCGACGCGCGCCGCGCCTATCCATCTTTCGACCAGCCCGACATGAAGGCGACTTTTGACCTCACGGTCGTGGTGGACAAAAGCGACATGGCTATATCGAACGGCAAGGTAGTTTCCGACACCCCCGGCCCGGGTCCGGACAAGCACACGGTGAAATTTTCCACTACGCCGAAAATGTCCTCCTACCTGCTGGCGCTGGCGGTGGGAGAATTTCAGTGTGAAGCCGGCCAGGCTGACGGCATCCCTATTCGCGTGTGCGGCACGCCCGAGCAGAAGGGCCGTGGGCACTTTGCCCTGCAAGCCGCCCAATATTCCCTGAGCTATTACGACCGCTACTTCGGCATCAAGTATCCGTACGGCAAGCTCGACATCATCGGCGTACCCGATTTCTCCGCCGGCGCCATGGAAAACGTAGGCTGCATCATCGGACGCGATCTGCTGTACTTCGTGGATCCTAAGAGCTCTTCCTACTTCCTGCAGAAAGCCGTGGCCGAGGACGGTGTGGCCCACGAAATGGCGCATCAGTGGTTCGGCGACCTGGTGACCATGAAGTGGTGGGACGACTTCTGGCTCAACGAGGGCTTCGCCACCTGGATGTCAGCCAAGCCCATCGCCGCCTGGAAGCCGGAATGGAACCTGCCCACCGACGATGTGCAATCGGCGGCGCAGGCCATGGCCGTGGATTCGCTCAGCTCCACGCACCCTATCCACCAGGCAGTGGAAACTCCGGCCCAGGCGCTGGAACTTGCCGACGTGATTTCCTACAACAAGACGGCCGCCGTGCTGCGCATGGTGGAGGGCTACGTCGGGCCCGCCCTGTTCCGCAAGGGGGTGAATGCCTACCTTGCCAAGTACGCCTACGGGAACACCACTGCGCCGGACTTCTGGAATGCCATCACGGCCGCCGCCAAGAAGCCTGCTGACAAAGTAATGACCAGCTTCGTCATGCAGCCGGGTGTGCCCCTGGTTTCACTCTCCACTTCTTGCTCCAACGGCAACACTAAAGTTGAGGTCAGCCAGACCCGCTATTTCCGCAATCGCGAGTTGCTCAACGCCGGCAGCAAGGAGCTGTGGCAGGTCCCCGTCTGCCTGAAGTCAGGCAACCGCGAGAAATGCGAGCTGCTGACCAGCAAGTCGCAGACGGTGGAGTTCACGGGCTGCGCGCCGGTCTACGCCAATGCCGGGGCGCGCGGCTACTATCATTCCGGATACGACGCCGCCAACCTGCACCGCCTCGCGTCCAGCGCCGAGCAGGACCTCTCTCCTCCAGAACGGGTTCAGCTCATGGACGACGCCTGGGCTCAAGTGCGCGTGGACAGCATCCGCGTGGGCGATTTCCTGGCGCTGGCGGAAGCGCTGAAGAATGATCCCACTCGCGCCGTAACGGATGAACTCGCCCAGGATTTGCGATACGTGGACCAGCATCTCACCACCGGTGCCGATCGCGAGCAGTACGAAAGCTGGGTGCGACAGACCTTCGCTCCCGTCGGCGAGCGGTTGGGCTGGATGCCCCAGGCCAATGACAGCGAAGAGCAACGCGCCCGCCGCGCGGACCTGCTGGGCCTGCTGGGCGAAGTAGGCCACGATCAGAAGCTGGTTGAGTTCTCCCGTCAGCTCACCGAGAAGGCGGTGCGCGGCGAGGCAGTGGATCCAACCCTGCTCTATCCCGCTCTGAATATCGCTACGCTTGACGGCGATGCCGCGCTTTACGACGCTATCCAGAAGCACGCTCAATCTGCCGGGTCGCCCGAAGAATCCTTTCGCTTTCTGCGGGCGCTGGGCAACTTCCGCGCGCCGGCTCTGGTTGAGCGTAGCCTGGAGTACGCCGTCTCTTCCCAAGTGCGCTCGCAGGACGCGCCTTACCTCATTGGGCGGCTAATTGGCAACCCCGATACCCAGGACCAGGCCTGGGATTGGATCCGCCAGCACTGGGGCCAGGTGGAAGCCAAGCTGACCAACTTTTCCACTGGCGTAGTGGTGGATGGCGCGGGCAGTTTCTGCGACGCCGGGCACAAGCAGCAGGTGCAGGAATTCTTCAGCCAACACCCGATTCCTTCAGCGCAGCGCACCCTGCAGCAATCCCTGGAATTCATCGGTGACTGCGTGGACCTGAAGCAGCAGCAGGGGCCCAGTCTCGCCTCCTGGCTCCAACAACAGGGCGGCGGCCGCGAAGCGCAGTAGAGTTTACGTAGCGGCCGGCAGGTCAGAAGCGGGCAGACGTTGTGCGCTATACTCCGCAGGCAAATTGCTGCGAGGTTCATCCGCTATGCCCGCTCTTGGCCGGAAAAAACGGGTGCGATTCGGAATTCGGCTTTCGCGTTGCGTTTTGGTGGCCGCCCTGATTTCAGCGGCAACTCTCACCGCGTTTTCTCAAAACTCGGGCAGTTCCGCCAGTCAGATTGACCAGGTGTTGCGGGAAGCAGTCAGTCAAAACAAAATTCCGAGCATCGTGGCCATGGTGGCGGTGCGAGGCAAAGTCACATATCAGGGCGCATATGGAAAGCGAGACACGACCAAGAACTTTCCCATGACCCTGGATTCGATATTCCGCATTGCTTCCATGACCAAGCCGGTCACCTCGGTGGCGGTGATGCAGCTGGTGGAGAGTGGTCGCGTGAAACTGGATGAGCCTGCCGCAACTTATCTTCCGGAGCTTGCTCATGTCCAGGTACTGGAGGGATTCGACGCCGGGACGGGAAAGGCGCGACTCCGGCCTCCCCGGACGCCTCCCACAGTGCGGCAACTGCTTACGCACACCTCGGGCTTCGTGT
The DNA here is from genome assembly GCA_035702725.1 of Terriglobales bacterium. Lineage (GTDB taxonomy): Bacteria > Acidobacteriota > Terriglobia > Terriglobales > Acidobacteriaceae > JAICWP01. Next base: position 10,975 of record DASSQB010000635.1, read on the forward strand.
ACGAAATTTTTGACCCGCAGATGCAGCGCTATGTGGCCAGCGGTGCAGTCCCTTCCATGGCTCAGGGCGACGACGGCTTTCTGAGAGCCCCGCTGATGTTTGATCCCGGAACGCGCTGGGAATATGGCATCAGCACAGATTGGCTGGGCAAGCTGGTGGAGAAAATCAGCGGCCAGACCCTGGCTACCTACTTTCGCCAGCACATTTTCCAACCGCTGGGCATGAACGACACGTTCTTTAACGTCCCGCCCAATGAGCAGGCGCGCGTCGTCGGGCTTGAGCAGCGGCAGCCGGATGGCAGCTTGACGGAGCTTCCGCCGCAGCCTTTTACGCCTGTGAAATTCTTCAGCGGGGGCGGCGGGCTCTACTCCACCGCGGGCGATTACATGAAGTTCGAGCGCATGCTGCTGAGCGGGGGAAAAGCCGGCCATGCGCGCATCCTGCGGCCGGAGACGATTCAGCAGATGAGCCGCAATCAGATTGGCGACCTGAATCTGGTGGCACTGCGGAGTCTGATGCCGCAGACGGCCAAAGATCCCATTCGCATCCCCGGCTCGCTGGACAAGTTTGGCCTGGGATTTGGCATCAACAGCCAGGCGGTTGAAGGCGGCCGTTCCGCCGGCTCGCTGGCCTGGGGAGGCATCTACAACACCTACTTCTGGATTGACCCGGCGCGCAAGACCTGTGCCGTCCTCCTGATGCAGATACTTCCCTTCAGCGATGATGCCGCCTACTCCGTGGCCGAGCAATTTGAGCGCGCGGTTTACGAGGGTTCGGCTAAGGCCGCGGGTGCCGCTGCAACCAGCCACTGATTCCCACCCTGGGTGGGAAGTTTTCGGGTTTGGCGGCCTTACTCGGCAAACGTCGGTCAGCCAATTGACTTTCCTGCGGGCCTTTGTCACCATGCGCACCCATCCGCACCAAAGGAGGCGTTATCCCACATTACCTGCACCAAGTTGCCTATTCACGGGAAGGGTGGGAGGCCCTGGTAAAACAGCCGCAGGATCGCGTGGAAGCCGTTCGGCCAGCCATCGAGCGGCTGGGTGGGAAGATCAATAGCGCATGGTTTGCCTTCGGGGACTACGACGTGGTGGTGATAAGCGAGATGCCCGACAACGTAGGCGCAGCCGCCATTTCCATGGCGTTCGCCGGCGGCGGAGCCTGCAAAGCAGTACACACCACGCCTCTGCTCTCGACCGAAGAGGCCGTTGAAGCTATGAAGAAAGCCAGCCAAACGGGTTATCGGCCGGCGGCCACCGCCGCCCGCGCCGCGTAAGCCACAACCCCAATCTACTGGTTCATAAAGGCGGCCACCTGCGCCGCCTTTTTTCGTGGCCTGCTCCATCATCCTCCGAAATAGATGTGTATGGCGTGTTGTTGACGGAACGGACTTTACGCCAATTACAAAAGTTTACTGCCCTTGACGAACACTTTACGCAAAAGCGCACCTTTGCCGATGTTCTCATCATGCAAGGGAATTTATTGCCAAGCGGACCGGTCTAGAAACTGTCAACCAACGTTCATCGGGGCCAAACGGAGATGACAAATGTTGAAGATGCAGCAAAGCGAGCAAGAACGCCATGTAAGGATTTATTTGTCGGGGCGCGTGTCGCATGGTCGGCTGGCTTACTTGGACGAACTTATTGGAATCGCGAGCGACTCTCGGCTTAAAGTTTTATTAGATATGGAACAGGTCACAGTTTTAGACCTGCCTGCGGTGCGGTACCTGGCAGAGGGAGAAGGGACAAAATTCAAATTCACTTGCTGTCCACGGGCCATCCGGCAATGGATTCGACGGGAACAGAAGATCGCCGCTTTAGCCGCCTCCATTCCCAGCAGTCGCCGGCACGAACCTGAATGGAGTTGATTCGGCATGTGCTCACAGCCCAATAGCACTTTTTTGCCTGGCAGCACGCAAGCGGTAGAGAAGCAATCCCTTCGCTCGCATGAATTGTCAAATTCCAGCGGGCCGGTCAGCATCCTTCGTGGCGAAGCAATTTATCTCCGCCTGCGGAACCTGTGGCATGCCGTTACCTCCCAAACGCCGGGCCCAAGCAGCATGATTGTGCGGCAATGCCCGCGTTGCGGGGCGCTTGCCGCCTCCCAAGATGAGGCTCTATTGCGGAATTGGGAGCGGATTCACCGGTGCCGGGGAGGCAGTAAGGACGCCTCCTGAGGCAGACGTAGCGTGGGTTAGATAAGCTTGCTTTTGGGAGTTCTCCAGACCACCGGTAAGCGTTACCGCCGGCCTTCGCCGGCGGCGGCCAGGGTTCGCTCCGGAGCTCTTTCTGAGGCGGGCTGATGGCCGCGCATCTCCGGCTCCGGTGGAGGTTCAGCCGCGGCTTCCCGGGCTTTGCGCACCAGCCAGGCGCCGGGACCGTGCAGGTATTTCGCCAGTCGCTCCGCTACTTGCTTAAGTAGAATGCGGTCTTTGCCGGTCAGCGTCCTGCCCTTCTCGCTTTGCACTTCCATAGCGCCGTAAACATGCTGTCCCAGCGCCACCGGAATCACCGCGTGGGTCTGCGCCGCGCGCGCTCCCGTTTTTGCCCGCGACGGGCCAGGCTTCGATATCTCGCCGGCCACCAGGTAGATTCCGATCCATGAGTAATGGCGTCCGTCGCCCAGGATTTCGGCGACTTCGTCCAGCGGAGTATTGTGCGGGCCGGCTTTGCGCGCCAGCGCCGCTTCTATTCTGGCTTCGAGGTCACGCGGAGTACGGTAGGTTTTCACGGCAATTTCCCGGACAGGAATTTAGAGGATCAGAGGAAGTCTAACTGCCGTTCCG
>DASSQB010000636.1:0-2794 GCA_035702725.1 Terriglobales bacterium
CTTGTGGCGGATGCCGCGCTCGACGATGTAAACAATCTGGCGTTCGTTTTTCTTCTCGTCGAATTCCTGGCGGACATTAATTTCGGCGTCGAAGTAACCGCGCGTCTGCATGTAGTCGCGCAGGTTGTGGCGGCCTTCATTCACCAGGTCTTCATCTACCGCATTCTCTTCGTAAACCGGAATCAGCTTCTTGATTTCGCCCATGCGCATGCCTTCTCCCTGCACGCGCACTATCACGATGGGTCCGGGCTCCACATGCAGCACGTAGTCCACGGTGTTGGTGGCCGGCTGAAAGTTCTGGCTGGGAATGGAGACCTGTGCCTCCAGCCGGTTGATGTTCTGGTATTTCTTCCGCAGGCGCCGCAGGGCGCTGGTAATGCTCTGCGCCATCACCCGGTCGCCGGGATGGAAGTGCGCGCTATCCAGCAACTGCTGCAGGCTGTAGCCCGCTTGCCCGGTGAGCGTGATGCGCCCCACTCGCGCCTGCGCCCCGGGATCCACGTGGAAGGAGATGTTTACCTGCTGGGTAAGCGCATCGCGCTGCTCGCTCTCCGTGATCGTGGCCTGGTAGTAGCCGTTCTCCTGCAGCAGTTGGCCCATGCGGTCAATACCGGCTTGCAACTTTTCCGCGGTGTAAAGTTCCCCCAGCTGCAGCTTGCTGGCGTTGCCCAGCTGAGTATCGGTGAGCTCGCGGGGCGCTCCTTCCACGTTGACGACGCCGACAAAGTAGTTCTGCACCGCGCGGAAAACCAGCGTGACCTCATTCTGCGGCGTGCGGTCGGCTTCCACCTGGATATCGGCAAAGCGCCCGGTGGCGAACAGGGCCCGCACGCTGTCGCGAACCTTGAAGCGGTCCAGGGGCTGATTCGGCTTTTGCGTGACCGCCTTCTGCAACTGCTGCAGGTCGCCGCTTTCCACCCCAGCGAAGCGGATTTCGCGCACCGGCAGTCCCTGGTATTGGAAAATCGCGCCCAGAGGAGTGGAAGCGGTCGCAGGCGAGGAAGTGTCAGGTGAGCCGGTGGTTACCGGTTGCGAGAGAACGGAATTTTGCGGCGCCGCAGCCGCTTGCGAGCGATGCACTTCCTCCGCCGATGAGGCGTGCTGGGCCTGGGCCTGGGGCGGCAGCAGAGCGCCTGCTATGCCGATTGCCACCGTCACCAGCGCCCGGACGAATGCTGTCCTTACCGCCAATGGGACTCCTTGCCCGCTTGCATACCCCGTCTGAGGTGGATTCTAGCCACTTCGATAAACCCGGTCACCGAGGCAACGTTGCACCACGGGGCGGCGCCAGGCGTCCCGTTTGGACCTGGCCTCTGGGCCCCTGTCCCGGCGTTTTCTAAGCCATTCTCCGATTCGCGAGTTACTGACTCCTATAATAAAGGGTTAGTACACCCTGAGGGGATGGCCAGTGAGTTCCGAAGAGCGTTACTCGCGGCAAATTTTGTTTCCCGGCATCGGCGCCCAGGGGCAGCAGCGCCTGGCGGAGGCGCGCGTCGCCATCGTGGGCTGCGGCGCTACCGGCTCCACGCTGGCCGGATTGCTGGCCCGCGCCGGAGTGGGCACGCTGCGCATCATTGATCGCGATTACGTGGAAGCCAGCAACCTGCAGCGCCAGGCGCTGTTCGACGAAGCCGATGCCGCCGCTTCCCTGCCCAAGGCCATCGCCGCCGCCCGCAAACTCGCTGCCTGCAACTCCCAGATTGTGGTCGAACCCGAAGTGGCTGATCTCACTCCTGAAAATATTGAGCGCCTGCTCGCGGGAGCACAGTTGCTCCTGGACGGCACCGACAATTTCGAAACCCGTTACCTGCTGAACGATTTCGCCGTGCAGCGCGGGCTGCCCTGGATTTACTGCGCTGCCGTTGGCAGCTATGGCCTCACCATGGACATCCTCCCGGGCGAAACTGCTTGCCTGGCCTGCATGTTTCCGGAATCACCGCGCGGAGCGGTGGAAACTTGCGAGACGGCGGGCGTGCTGGGACCAGCGGTCAGCCTGGTCGCCTCGGCAGCCGCGGGCGAAGCTTTAAAGCTGCTGGCGGGTGCGCGGGAACAACTGCGCCGCACCCTGCTTTCCTGGGACCTCTGGACCAACCAGACTTCTGCCATTCAGGCGGCAGAGCCGCACCCTGACTGCCGTGTCTGCGGCCGGCGCGATTTTGTCCACTTGGCAGGCGTGGGCCGGCCCCACATTACGCTTTGCGGGCGCAACTCGGTGCAGATTCACGAGAGCGCCCGCCCCATGGACTTCGCCCTTATGAGTGAACGGCTTAGAGTCCATGGCACCGTGCGCCACAATGAATTCGTGCTCAAGTTCTGGCACGATCCCTACGAATTCACCCTCTTCCCCGATGGCCGGGCCATTATCAAGGGCACTTCAGACACCACCGTCGCCAGAAGTCTATATGCCCGCTACATAGGAAGTTAGTGACTTTTTAGCAGGAAATACTTTAAGATTTGCCGGAATGCCCGGCCAACCAGCTGGGAGGAGGAAGTTATGCGTCGCGGGTTCCTGGCGGGAGCAGTTCTCGTGTTGAGTTTGGCGGCAGTGCAGGCCTTTGGGCAGACGTGGGTAACTAACACCGGTTTTGCCAGCAACAGGCTGCTGTGGGATGAGTTCAATTACCCGGTGATCAGCACTCCCATGCTCAGCCTGAACTCGGTTTCGCTATCGCCTGCGGGAGCCAGCAACGCGACCCCGGGCAATGTTGCCGGAGCGACCAACGCAACCCTTTCGATCACCAACATGGGACTGAGCAGCACCGCCAACATGACTCCGCCTGCGGTGACGCTGGTG
>DASSQB010000637.1:0-2226 GCA_035702725.1 Terriglobales bacterium
TGTGGGGACGGGGCTCCGACCCGTCCAACCGGCTCGAAGACTCGGCCCTGCCCAGCTCGCCGCCCAACTCCACGCTGATCGGCACCACCTTCCCGCCCTTCGCCTTGAGATTTCGCTCCAGCAACGGATGCCGCGCATTGCATAGCACCATGGCCCGGCCGCCGAACTTCGCCGCCACACACTCATAATCGTCCGCAAACCGCGCCTTGCAGAACTGCAGCTCCAACTCGCCCAGAATTCCGCACGCCAGCAGAATGGATTCGGCAAGTGTGCCCACGCGCCGCGTCATCTCCAGCAGGATCCGGTGTATCTCCGCCTGCTCTTCCTCCAGCAGCCGCACCAGCTCGTTGTTCTGCTCAATCGTCTCCAGCGGCTCCACGAACACCGTTTGCCCGCTCGAGCTCACACCGTGAACCACTCCATTCACCCGCCGCTTCTGTTCGCTCTTGACCGGGATAACGAATCGCTCGCCGCGGATCGTGACCAGCTCTTCCTGCACCACCCCGCCTTCCGCGAGCCGCCTTATGTAGCTTTGTAGCGATTCATGAATCAGCCGTTTCTGCTTTTCAATTTCACGGCGCACTGCTGCCAGTTGCGGCGAAGCCCGGTCGTCCAGCGTGCCGTCAGGCAATATCTTGTTGCGGAAAAATCGCAGCAGCTCGGTGAAATCGGCAATGCCCGCGGAAAGCTCGGCGATGCCCGGCCAAACGGAACTCGCGTGGGCCCAGCCGCCCTCGGCTGGGCTCCCGGCCGAGGGCGCACGGGTCACAACTTTCATCGCCGGCGGCTGCATCGCGATCTCTCGCCACTCTGCCGCCCTGTCCACTACGGCGAGAATTTCCCGCAGCTCGCCTGCCTCCAGCGCCGCCCCCTCAATACGCGCCTTCTGCACCAGCGCGCTCGGATCGCTCAACCCCGAAAAATCAAAGCGCCCGCCTACCCTGCGGAATTCCCGAATCTCCTCCGTCATCTCCTGCTGGCGCTCCATCCACTCCCGCTCTCCGGAAGCCGCCAGCGCCGCGATTCGTCCCTGCCCCAGAGACGACGAAGCATACCCCCGCAGCATCTCCCGCACGCCCTCAAACTCCAGCACCCGTGCGCTGCTGTGTTTCAGCCCCTCCGCCATTCCTTCATCCTAAAACAAAGCCTCTCATCTAAAACAAGCCCTGTCATCCCAAGCGAAGCAGGTTGGTTCGCTTGCGAACCAGCCTGCGGAGCCGAAGGACCCCTATTCAGCCCGCGCCACCACATCTGTTGTAAGGAGTTCTACCCAAAAACACCAAAAAATGGCTTTCCCGGACTTGGTATGGCTCGGGTTTTTCATTCGTCAATCTTCAATCGTCAATTAGTGATCCCCATCACACCCCCATGTTTACTGGGGTGTTAAGATTTCCCCATGGCCTTCCCCGTCACCCGCATGCGCCGCCTGCGCCGCACCGAACCCCTGCGCTCCCTGGTGCGCGAAACTCGGCTCACCCCCGAAAGCTTCGTTTATCCCATGTTCGTCTGTCCCGGCGAAGGCGTGCGTAAGGAAGTGCGCTCCATGCCCGGCGTCTGCAACCTGTCCGTGGACGAAGCCGTGCAAGAGGCGCGGGAAGCCAGGTCCCTGGGGGTGCCCGCCATCATCCTGTTCGGCCTTCCGGAGAAGAAGGACGAAACCGCCACCGGCGCCTGGGAAGACGACGGCATCGTGCAGCAGGCCGCCCGCGCCATCAAGCGTGAGCTGCCCGACCTGCTTATCCTGGGCGACGTCTGCTTGTGCGAATACATGTCGCACGGCCACTGCGGCATCGTGAAGCGCGCGGGCGTGCCCCAATCTCTGGGTGCCGCCGCCGGCAAGGTGATTGCGGTTAAATCGAAAGAAAAAGGTCGCGCCATCTCCAGTGCCGCTACACCCATGCCGGCCACTGCCGGGGATTATGAGATCGTGAACGATGCCACACTGGAGCTCCTCGCCCGCACTTCGGTCTCCCTGGTGCGTGCCGGCGTGGACATCGTCGCTCCTTCCGACATGATGGATGGCCGCGTGGCCGCCATTCGTAAGGCCCTCGACGACGAGGGTCTTATTAACACTCCCATCCTTTCCTATGCCGCCAAATTTGCTTCCGGCTTCTACGGCCCCTTCCGCGAAGCTGCTGACTCCACGCCGCAGTTCGGCGACCGCCGCAGCTACCAGATGGACCCGGCCAACCTCCGCGAAGCCATGCGCGAAATCGAGCTCGACCT
>DASSQB010000638.1:0-3110 GCA_035702725.1 Terriglobales bacterium
CGCAAGGTCATCACCGATGCCGGCTACGGGCCGGGCTACAAGTACTTCACTCACCGCGTGGGCCATGGCATGGGCATGGATGGACACGAGTGGCCTTACCTGGTGGGCGGCGACACTATGCCGTTGAAGCCCGACATGACCTTCAGCGATGAGCCGGGAATCTACATTCGCGGGGAATTTGGCGTGCGCCTGGAAGATGACATGCACATCACCGAAAACGGCGCCGAGTTGTTCACGCCGCAGAGCCCGTCGCTGGAGCACCCCTTCGCAAAGGTCTAGATTCATTCGCCGCGGATTAACGCGGGTGGGGTACGGATTTTTTCCAAATGATTGCCACGCGGGGCACCGAGTGCCTGTTGCCTTCCTTGATTCTCCTGTATTGATCCGCGTGAATCCGCGTTCATCCGCGGCGAGGAATTTGATTTGGCTGTGGAAAAATTGTTGTCTCAATTCGGAACGAAAGCAGATATAGTTACTTCGGCGATTCTCGACGACAACTGAATACGGCTGATGGCGCGTAGGAGCGTTCCAACTGCCCAGGACGACCTGGAGCTCACGCCCGGTGCGGAATATGTTCCCGCCACTCTGGACGATGCTCGCCTGGTTGACTTGGAATCCGAGCAAGAATCGCCATTTCTGCGCGCGCAGAAGCGTGTCTCCGTTCGTCGAGGGTCTCTTCCCAGAAAAGCCGCCCACCGCCTGAAACGGGCCGCCTTTGCAGCCGCCCTGCTCATCTTTATCGCCGTTGCTGCCGGAATGGTTATGCAGTACGGGGCACATTCCTGGCGCTTCACCCTGGATTCCAGCGACAACATCGAGATTGGCGGCAATCACAACGTTAGCCGGGCGCAGATCATGGACGTGCTGGGCGGCGACATTGGCCGCAACATCTTTTTTGTGCCCCTGGCCCTGCGCCAGAAACAGCTGCAGCTGATTCCCTGGGTGAAATCGGCGTCGGTAATGCGCTTTCTGCCCGATCGCCTGCAGGTGCAAATCACAGAGCGCACGCCGGTGGCATTCGCCCGCATCGGCTCCCACATTTCCCTGATTGACTCCGATGGTGTGGTGATGGACCTGCCTGCGAGCGGACACCCCCAGTACTCGTTCCCGGTGATTGTAGGGATGGGAGAAGCGGAGCCGCTTTCGACCCGCTCCGCCCGCATGGATATTTACACCCAGCTCATTCAGGACCTGGATTCCGGCGGCGCCCGCTATTCCCAGGATCTGAGCGAAGTGGACTTGTCCGACCCAGAGGACGTGAAGGTGATGGTCAATGATCCCTCGGGAGCGGTGCTGGTGCATCTGGGTTCGGGAAATTTTCTTGCCCGCTACAAAATTTATGTGACCCACGTGGCCGAATGGCGGCAGCAGTTCCAGAAGCTGGATTCGGTGGATTTGCGCTACGAGCGGCAGATCATCGTGAACCCGGATTCCAGCTTGCTGGCGCAAAAGCCGCTGAGTGGACCCGCGGCACGCGCGGCGATTGCGGCAGGAGTTAAGCCGGCGGCCCTGACCACGGCAGATTTGAGACGTGCGAGCAGCCCGCTGGGGCATAGACCCGTGAGGACGGTGACGAGAAAAAGGGTCGTGAAGCATCGGCGCTCACGGCGCACAAAAGGAGCTGACTAGCTAGAAAGCCAGTCAGCCAGCCAGCAAGACAGCGGTTCGGCGACAAAGGGTGGAAACGAAAACAGGATCATGGCAAACAGCAACCCGCATCTTCTGACCGCAATTGATGTAGGCAGCGCCAAGACCTGCGCCCTGGTGGCGGAGATCACCGAAGCCGGCCTGCGCTACCGCAGCCACGGCGTCGCCGATTCTCTGGGCTCGCGCAAGGGCGTGATCATGGACCTGGAGCGCGCCGTTGCCTCCCTGCAGAAAGCCGTGGAGCAGGCGGAGGATGGCATTTCCGCCCCCATCGAGCGCGCCATCGTGGGCGTGGGCGGCTCTCACATTCGCGGCCTCAACAGCGTGGGCGGCATCAGCCTGGGCCAGCGTCCGCGGGAAATTACGCGTGATGAAATCCGCGCCGCCGTGGAGAAGGCCAAAGCTATTTCGCTCCCCGCCGACCGCGACTTCCTTCATCTGCTGCCGCAGGAGTTCATCCTCGACCACCAGCCCGGCATTCGCGATCCTTTGGGCATGATGGGCAGCAAGCTGGAAGTCAAGGTGCATGTGGTGACCGCGGCCAACAGCGCCACGCAGAACGTGGTCACCGTACTCAATCGCGCCGGGGTGCACGTGAACGACACGGTGTTTGAGCCGCTGGCCTGCGCCGACGCGGTGCTGCGTCCGGAAGAACGCGAACTCGGCGTTTGCCTGGTGGACATTGGTGCCGGCTCCACCGACGTGATCGGCTTCCAGGATGGCGCTGTGGCTTACACCGCCGTGCTGCCGGTGGGCGGCGACCACTTTACCAGCGATATTTCGGTGGGCCTGCGCACCCCCTTGGTGGAGGCAGAGAAACTGAAGCGCAGTTACGGTTGTGCTGTGGTGACCCGTATTCCCGAGGGCCACGAAGTAGAAGTGCCTTCGGTGGGAGACCGGCCTTCGCGCATGATTGCGCAGCGCGTGCTGGGAGAAATCCTGGAGCCCCGCGCCCGCGAAATGTTCGAGATGCTGCGCGACGGCCTTCGCCACGGCGGGCTGCTGGAGAGCTGCGGCGCCGGAGTGGTGCTCACCGGCGGCGGAGCGCGCCTGAGCGGAATCCTGGAGATTGCCGAATCGGTGCTGCGCAAGCAAGTCCGCCTGGGCTGGCCTTCGCCGCTGGCCAAAATGCCGGCGCTGCTGGCCGAGCCCGAGTTCACCACCGTGATCGGCATGATTTTTTACGGCCACCGCGCCCGCCTCGCCCGCGGCAACCAGGATGAGCGCTGGGCAGGCAGGCTGAAGGCGCTGTTCGGCAAGGGCCAGCAGCCGCTGGGAATAAGGTTGTAGCGCTGGCAAAGGATTAGAGGTGGCAGGCAAGGACTGAAGAAAAATTTCCGTATGAGGAGCGGAGAGCGCAAGTCATGACGCCAAAAAAGGAAAACACACTCAACCCGGCGGAGACGCCCAAGAGCGGCATCCGCATCAGCTTTCACGAAGAGGCCAAGAACGACGCCAACATC